>DASXOU010000279.1:0-5134 GCA_036494045.1 Polyangia bacterium
AGGTCGTGCATCCTTTGTCAAACCTCCTTCGGTGTGGCGTTTGCGGCGGGATGATGCGCATCAAGCGGTGCGACAGCCGCACGACAAGCTGGAGTCGCCGCTACTACGTGTGCGCGAGTCGTGCGCGCTCGTTCAAGTGCGCGAACGAGATCCACCTTCCAGCCGATGAAGTCGAGCAGAAGTTGACGGCTCATCTCGCCGACTCGGTCCTCGGTCAGATCGAGGCGTCGATTCGAGCCTCCATCCGCGGCGAGATTCAACGCATCCTCGATTCGACGGGCGCGCGCGAGGAGCAGGCGACCCAGCTTCGCGACGAGATCGAGAGCCTCCGGCGCGAGCGCCAGCGCCTCGTGCGGTTGGCGGCGGCCACCGATGATCCGGTCCCCGAAGTCGTGGACGCGCTCAGCACGAACCACGAGAGAGCCAAGGCGTTGCAGGAGGCTTTGGCCAAGGCCACCCGCCCGCCCATCGATCCCGCGCTGGCAGAGCGCCTGGAGGCCGTGGCAGTGGCCCAGGTCGTACGCATGCGCGAGCAGCTTGCGGCGGGCGAGCTGCGGGAAGCCCTCACGGTTCTTTTTCCGGCCGGTTTACGGTTTAAGGTGGCCGGCGGCCTCTGGCTCATCGAAGGCGCCGCATCCGTGCCCACTGTTCGCCAGCCGGACACGATTCGTATACCGGTTGCCACCTCGCGCTCGACGGTGATCTCGCGCGACGCAAGCTCTTGAGATCGCGTCGCCGCGTCTTCGGCACGGCGCGTGCTCTGTGCGCGGCGCGTGCTCGCCAAGGTCCAATCCGCCGCCGTCCTCGGCGTCGAGGCATACGGCGTCTGCGCCGAGGTCGACGTCACCACCGGCTTGCCCGGCTATCACCTCGTGGGCCTCGGCGCCGGCGCGGTCAAGGAGGGCGGCGTGCGCGTGCGCGCCGCGCTCGAGCACTCGGGCTTCAAGCTGCCGCCGCGCAAGGTCACCGTCAACCTCGCCCCCGCCGACGTTCGTAAGGACGGCGCCGCATTCGATCTCCCGATCGCGGTCGGCGTGCTCGCCGCGCAAGAGCTGGTCCCGCAGCCGGCGCTGGACGGCATATTAATGATGGGGGAGCTGTCGCTCGACGGCAGCCTGCGCCGCGTCGCCGGCGGCCTGCCGGTCGCGCTCTACGCGCGCACGCGCGGCGTCCGCGCCGTGATCCTGCCGCGCGCCTGCGCCGCCGAAGCCGCCGCCATCCGCGAGGTGCCGGTCTTGGCAGCCTCGTCGCTGCCCGAGGTCGCCGCCCATCTTCGCGGTGATCTCTCTCTGCCGCGCGTCGACGAGCTGCCGCCGTCCGAGCGCGCCACCACCGGCGACGCCGATCTCGCCGACGTGCGCGGCCTCGAATACGTCAAGCTCGCCCTCGAGGTCGCCGCCGCCGGCTCGCACAACCTCTTGCTCATCGGCGCGCCCGGCTCGGGCAAGAGCATGATCGCGCGCCGCCTGCCCACGATCCTGCCACCGCTCGACGAGGACGAAGCGCTGCAAACGAGCATGATCTACTCCGCCGCCGGCAAGCTCGACGGCGCGTCGCTCATCCGCCGCCGCCCGTTCCGCGCGCCGCATCAGGACATCTCGCTCGCCGGCCTCGTCGGCGGCGGCAGCGGCATCCCCAAGCCGGGCGAGATCAGCCTCGCGCACAACGGCGTCCTCTTCCTCGACGAGCTGCCCGAGCTGAAGCGCCCCGTGCTCGAAGGCTTGCGCCAACCGCTCGAGGAGCGCCGCATCACAATCGTGCGCGCGCGCCACGCCGTCGAGTTCCCGGCGGCGTTCGCGCTCGTCGCCGCGATGAATCCGTGCCCGTGCGGCTACTACGGCTCGGCGCTGCGCAACTGCATCTGCGACAGCGCGCGCGTGCGTCACTATCGTGGGCGCATCTCGGGCCCGCTCCTCGATCGCCTCGATCTGCAGGTCGAGGTGCCGCAGGTCGACTACAAGGCGCTCACTGCCGAGCGCGGCGGCGAGCCGTCATCGAGCGTGCGCGAGCGCGTGCTGGCCGCGCGCGCGATTCAGAGCCGCCGCTTCGCCGGCAGCGGCCTCCACGCCAACGCACAGATGGGACCGAAGCAGATCGCCCGCTTCTGCCGTCTCGACGACGGGCCGTCCAAGCACCTCGGCAAGATCGTGCAGAAGCGCGGCATCAGCGCGCGCGGCGTGCATCGCATCCTGCGCGTCGCGCGCACGCTCGCCGATTTGCGCGGCGACGAGGCCGTCGGCTCGGAGCATCTCCATTGCGCCATCGATTTTCGCGCGCTCGATCAGGAGCTGCGATGACCGAGCGTATCGAGCTCACGTCGATGGCGCACTGCTTCGACGCGCACCGCATGCTGTGGCAGACCGCCGCGTCGCTCGCGCGCCGGCTCGGCAGCACGTGCGACGAAGGCCAGCTCCTGCATCTCGGCGCCAGCTGCATGCGCATCGCCGCCGAAGGCGCGCTGCAAGCCCGCAACGCGCCCGAGGCGCTGCGCAGTTGGCGCGAGTGCCTGCTCGCCGAGCGCCAGATCAAGCTGGCCACCTACTGGGCGCTGCGCCGCGGCGCCGTCGACAACGGCACCTACGACGACCTCTTCGCGCTCGCCCGCGCAACGGCCTGCTTGCGCGAAGAGGAGCGCCAACGCCTGCGACGCCAGATCCAGCAGCAAACGCTCGTGTGACCAATTGAGGGGGAGACCATGAAGACCAAGGAGCGGTTCAAAGCAGTGCAGGCGGCCATCGCCGCCATCGAGAAGCAATTCGGCAAGGGCGCGATCATGCCGCTCGACGGCACCAAGACCCAGGACGTCGAGGTCATCCCGACGGGCTCGCTGTCGCTCGATCTCGCGCTCGGCGTCGGCGGATTGCCGCGCGGCCGCGTCATCGAGATCTTCGGGCCCGAGTCGTCGGGCAAGACCACGCTCACGCTGCACGCCATCGCCGAGGCGCAGAAGCTCGGCGGCACCTGCGCCTTCATCGACGCCGAGCACGCGCTCGATCCGCAATACGCGCGCCGCCTCGGCGTCAAGCTCGAGGAGCTCTTCGTCTCGCAGCCGGACAACGGCGAGCAGGCGCTCGAGATCGCCGATCAGCTCACGCGCTCGGGTGGCATCGATCTGATCGTCGTCGACTCGGTCGCGGCGCTGACGCCGAAAGCCGAGATCGAAGGCGACATGGGCGCCGCGCACATGGGCCTGCAGGCGCGCCTCATGAGCCAGGCCCTGCGCAAGCTCACCGCCGTCACCTTCAAGCAGAACACGACCACCATCTTCATCAATCAGCTGCGCCAGAAAATCGGCATCGTGTTCGGCAAACCGAAGCGTCGCTGTAACCAAGTGCTGAAAGGTCACTGGACCTTTGACGAAGTGACGAATGGAATCGAGTAGGCAAGGAGAGTTCGTGCGCAACGCCTGTTGGGCGGCTGCGCTAGCATGTGCCGCGCAAGACCAGGCGATGGTGTTCAGATTCTACAATGTGGCAATTCTTGCGCTGTTGCTCCGAGAGGGAGTCGAGGTCCTGTTCGATTCGGTTTTCCCATCGCTCGATGGGTCTACTCGGCTGCTGTAGATCGGCGATCCCAATCCTTCAGGCCACGACTCGCAAATTGATCGCTTTCGCACTTGTCTGCGCTGAATAGTCCAATCCGCTTTCATCGCCCATGCTCGACAGTGCCGCGACGGCAACGTGAACGTGAATTTTCTTGGCACCTAGTACGACGCGGTGCCGAGAGCCAAGAGGAACGAGCGCGCGAACAAAGTCTCGACGCTCTTCGGGGCTTGCCGATTCCAACCGGGATCGCAATTCTTTCGCTCGCGCGAGCACACTGGTGCTGCCCGTGCGCTGCTTCCGAGCACTTTGGGCTTGCTGCTGCGCCATCTCGATCTGGCGGCGCAACATCCTCCGCTCGGCAGCTATCCTCTCAAGTTCGGAATCGAAGACCTTCTCACTGAGGAGATCACGACGGAACCGCTTGAGGACCGTCTCTTCCATGTGCTCGATCCTGGCCAACTTCCGCTCGTACGTCGCTAGGTCGCCGGACCAGTTCTGCTCATCACGGGCCGCGTCCGCACTACTGCGCTCTAGAGCGCGTTCTAGGTGGTCGGGACGCAGTAGCAGTTCACTGATCGCGGTCCAGACGCGGCCATCGACCTCATCCACGCGACGTAGCGGGAGAGTGCAACTCTCACCAAAGCGCCCGCGCCTTCTCCGACCACAGTAGTAGTAGCGATACGGCGCGGTGTTGTGGATGTAGATACGGGCCCCGCAGAGGGAGCACGCGGCAATGTCTTCCAGAAGGTAGACGTACCTCGTTCGCCGAAGCCCACGTCTGCCATTCGCAGCCAGCGCCTCCTGAGCGGAGTACCAACGATCGGCCGAAACAATCGGAGGAACCTTGATTACGATACGGCGCTGGCGGTCGGCCATCCACTCTCCGCGATAGGCGGCAGACTTCACAATCGCGTAGACGCGCTCCCCATGCCACTTGGTTGAGCGCTTTCGCTTGACTCCCCGGCGCTGCATGTCTGCTGCGATATTCGGTGTGCTTTCGCCTGATGCAACGCGCTCGTAGAACTCACGAACAATCTTCGCCACTGGCTTGTCGATGCTCCAGACTTTCGTCGCCTGATCAAACTTGAGTCCCCAGGGTACTGGCGCTGACGGTCGCCCCTGACGAGCCGCTTCCTGTCGACCACGAACCGTGCGCTCGCGTCTTTTTCGGTTTTCCTCGGCCGCAAAGAAGGCGCCGAGGTTACTCAGAAGGTCTCCCATCGAAGAACCAAGATCGAGAACTTGTCCCGTCGAAGCGATCGCAATCTGGACGCCTGCGCGTTGGAACGCGCCGAGCACCTCTCCGCGTTCTCGGAGATCCTCCGATCTCGTTAGGCGATCTTGATCGATGACGACGACAACGTCGAACGTCTTGCGCGGCGCATCGCGCATGAGCCGCTGAAATGCTTCTCGCTTCTCAAGATGACCCGCCTTCGCCGTTCGTCCGTCATCGACGTAGGTGTCCGCCGGCGCGGCGAGCTTCCAGCCGCGTTCCTCGACGAATCTCGGCAGCGTTGAGAGTTGACTCGCGATGGTGTGCCTATCCCGTTGCTTCGCGTCGGATACGCGGGAGTAAATTACAGCACGCA
>DASXOU010000280.1:0-2052 GCA_036494045.1 Polyangia bacterium
GATCGATGGGCTTGGTCAGAAACTCGTCGGCGCCGGAGCGCAGACCTTGCAGGCGCGACTCGTGATCGCTGAGCGCGGTCACCAGGATCACCGGCAGGAACTCGTCGGGCTGCAGCTCCTTCATGAAGCGCGCGGTATCGAAGCCGGACAGGCCCGGCATCATCACGTCGAGGAGCACGAGGTCGGGACGCCAGTCGCGCGCGATGGCGAGCGCGCGCTCGCCCGAGTCGGCGTCGACGAGCTCGTGATCGTAACCGTCGAAATACGCGTGCAAGAGCTCGCGATTTACCGGATCGTCATCGACGATCAGAAGCTTCGCCATTACCCTCCCCTTTGCCGCGACTCACGGCATACCGCTCCACATCCGCGACGAACGTTCGCGTGTCGATGGGCTTGGTCAGCACCGCGTCGAAGCCGGCGGCGACGAAGCGTTGCATGTCACCGGCGAGCGCCTGCGCCGTGACCGCGATGATGGGCACGCCGGCAAATCGATCGACCGCGCGCAATTCGCCGAGCAGCGTCACGCCGTCGGCACCGGGCAGGAGCACGTCCATGAGCACGATGTCGGGCGCGGCCGCTTTTTCGCCGGCGACCTTGCGCACGCCCGCGCCGTCGACCGCCAGATCGACCACATGGCCGGCGGCTTCGAGCAGATCGCGCGCCAGCTCCTGGTTCAAGAGGTTGTCTTCGACGAGCAGGATCTTGAGGCTCATGGGTCAGATCAGCCCTTCCGAGTCGCTCCATTGTACTCCTGTTGCCGCCTGAATTCGTAATCTTGGCTGCGACATATTGCCGCACTGTAAAAGGCGACGGGCAGAGGATGCACGGATGTGGACTGAACGATCTTGCGGCCGCCCGCTCGCGGAATGAACGAGCGCCTGCTCGCTCCACCGACGGTGACCGCGGTCGCGCGAATTGTGCACAATGATGACACACTTCGGCTGGCCGCCTTTCCGGCACCCGACATACTGACGGCGTGCGAGCGATCATGTTGGGAGCAGCCGCCCTCGTTCTCGGCGTCGGGGGATCCGCAAAGGCCACGGTGTCGCCGGTAAAATCGTCGCCGTTCGATTTCTCCGTCGAGAAGCCGAAGGATCAGGGCAAGGGCCTGCTCAAGCGCGTCCTCGATCGCGTCGACGGCGGCAACTTCCACGGCTTCGGCCTGGCCGACGGCACCACCAAGAAGGCCGAGGATCCGCTCAAGACCTGCACCATTCGTTTGAAATTTCACTTCTAAGGAGCTGCTGGTGAATCGAGTCGCCCTACCGTTTCTGATCGTGTTCACGCTCGTCGCCGTGGGTTGCGCGCATTCGTACGTGGCGGCGCCGCCGCGCCAGGCCGCGGTCGGGCCGGGCCCCGCCGCCGACGCGTTCGCCGCGCTGTCGTCGCCGCGCGGGCCCGATCGCTTCGCGCAGGTGACGCCCCTCCTTTATAGAGGCGCGCAGCCGAACGCCGAGCAGCTGGCGATGTTGCGCGACGTCGGCGTCAAGACCATCGTCACGTTCATCACCGACAAGTCCGTCTTGCGCGACGAGATTGCAGCCGCGCAAAAGCTCGGCCTGACGGTACACAGCTATCCGTTCTACGGCATGTCGTCGCCCGATCCGGCGTTGCTCGAGCGCATCGTCGACGAGCTGCGCGCGGCCGACGCGCCGGTCTACGTGCACTGCCGGCAGGGACGCGATCGCACGTCGCTGGTGGTGGCGCTGTTTCGCGTCTGGGTGCAGGGCTGGAATCCGAAGACGGCGTGGCAGCACGAGGCGCTCGACTTCGGCCACGGCGGGCTGCGCACGATCTTCTTCCGTCGGCTCGACAGCGCCTACGTGCGGCTGACCCAGAAGAGCTGATCCCCGGCAACGGTGCTACGATGGCGGCATGAGGCTCGGGGGGAGGCTCGCCGTCGTCGTCGTTGCGCTCGCGATCGTCGGCGCGTGGGCCGCGCCGGCGGCGGCCAACGGCAAGCCGGAGGCGAAAGAAGCGTACAAGCGCGCGCTCCAGTACTACAACCTCGGCGACTTCCAGAAGGCGCTCGACGGCTTCAAAGAGGCGTAC
>DASXOU010000281.1:0-3411 GCA_036494045.1 Polyangia bacterium
CGGCTCGCCGCCGGCGCGCGCCGCGTCGTCCTCGACAACACCTACGTCACGCGCGCGTCGCGCCACGCGCTCTTGCGCGTCGCTGCGCGCCACGGCCTGCCGGTGCGCTGCCTGTGGCTGGAGCTGCCGCTCGTCGAAGCGCAGCGCAACGTCATCGAGCGCATGCTGGCGGCGCACGGCCGCTTGCTGGCGCCCGGCGAGATGGCGCGCGGCGGCGACGATCCGACGCGCCTGGCGCCACGCGTGCAGCTCGCGCAGTTGCGCGCGCTCGAGCCGCCTGCCCTCGACGAAGGCTTCGCTGCCGTCGAGATCGTGCCGTTCGCGCGCACGCCGGCAACAGGCGCGCTCACCGGCCGCGCGGTCGCGCTCGCGGCGCTGGCCCGCGGCGGACGCGCGATCCTCGACGGCGGCGCATCCGGTCCGCGCCTCGTGTTCGATTGGCTCCCCGACGGCGACGCCGCGCTCGTCGAGGCCGTGCGCGGGCTCGGCGAGGTCGCCGCCGCCGCCTGCACCCATCCGGCGGGACCGCCGATCTGCTGGTGCCGTCCGCCGCTGCCGGGCCTCCTGCTCGCGTTCGCGCACGCCGCCGGCGTCGATCCGGCGCGGCTCACCGTCGTCGGCACCACGCCGGCGCATCGCGCGCTCGCCGCCGCGCTGCAGGCGCCCTTCGAGCTCGTCGAGTGACGACGACGGCTCAGCGGTTGGCGCGCAGCCGCGCTTCGACGCGCGCCAACGCCGAGGCCGCCGGCGATTTCGGATCGCGTGCCAGCGCCGCGCGCAGCTCGGTCTCGGCGTCGCGCCAGCGCGACTGCGCCGCCGCGTAGACGCCCGACCAATAGTGTCGCTCGGCGGAGTCGTCGCCGGCGGCGCGGGCGAACGCGCGTCCCGCCTCGGCGAGCGCGGCCGGCGAATCCCACGGCCGCGCACGCCCGAGCCAGCGCTCGACGGCCGGACGTGGCTCGCGCGCGCTGGCGACCCGGCCGCGCCACGGCGACAGCGGCAGCGGCTGCCGGCGCGTCGTGTAGAAAGTGGCGAAGCGCGCCTCGAGCTCGCCCATGCCGATGCCGGCGAAGCTGTCGTTCCACGCGCGCTCCGCGTCGGCGTCGCTGCGCAGCCGCGCCAGATAGGCGTCGAAGCGCGGCGCCAGATCGGGCTCGCTCCCGAGCATTTCCACGAGCGCGCGCGCCTTGGCGTAGAAGACCTCGCTCAAGGCGAACTCGTGGAAGAAGTGGTAGCTGGCATGGAGCAGCTCGCCGACGCTGTCGAAGTGGCCGCTCGGCGTCATGCTCATGTGGATCATCCACTGCCCTTCGGCCTGCTCGTCGAAGCCCACGGTGGCGCGGTCGACGTCGAGCGTGTCCCACCACGCGGCCATGCCTTCGGCGAGCCACGCCGGCGCGCCCGGCGCCGCGTCGACGAAGACGACGTGGGCGAGCTCGTGCATCAGCGCCTTCTCGACCGCGCGGCCGGGCGCGCCGCCGACGACCACGAGCGGCGGCGCCGACGGCTCGTCGCCTTGATGCGGCAGATAATAGCCGCGCGCGTTGCCGACCCCGAGCGCGGCGATGGCGTCGGCGCGGCGTAGCCATAGGACGTCGATGCGCGCCGGCAGCGCGCGATCGGGGCGCACGCGCGCGGCGATGCCGGCGAGCGCGGTCTCGACACGCGGTAGCTCGCGCGCGATCGCGGCCGCGTCGGCGTCGGTGAGCACGCGGAAGTGATCGCTGGCGAGCTGGGTCCAATTGCCATCGCTGCCGAGCGGCGTCGCGCAGCCGGCGAGCCCGATGGCAAATGCGATTGCGAGCGTGAGAGAGCGCGTGCGGATCATCGCGCGCCGCACAGCTCGAAGACGTCGACGGCTTGGGTCTTGCCTTTGACGGTCACGCGGCCGACGGCGCGCAGCTCGAACTCGCCGCGCACCGCCTCTTCGACGGCGGCGCTGACCAGGATCGTGGTGCCGTATTGCTTGTTGAGCCCTTCGAGGCGCGCCGCCAGGTTCACGCCGTCGCCGAGCGCGGTATAGCTGAAGCGCTCGGGCGCGCCGAAGTGGCCGACCATCACGTCGCCCGAGTGGATGCCGAAGCGCGTGTGCAACGGCGGCAGCCCGCGCCACTCGTCGGAGGCGCAGAGCGCGCGCGCCGCCTCGACGCAGGCGAGCGCGGCGCGGCAGGCGCGCGCCGCGTGATCGGCGACCGGCACCGGCGCGTTCCACATCACCATCAGCGCGTCGCCGATGTACTTGTCGACGGTGCCGCCGTGCGCGGTGACCGCGGCGGTCATGACCTCGAAGTAGCGGCCGAGCAGCGTCGCCAGCCGCTCGGGCGGCAGCGCCTCGGCGAAGGTCGTGAAGTCCTTGATGTCGGTGAAGAGCAGCGTCACGCGGCGCAGCTCGCCGCCGAGCGTCGGCTCGACGTTGTCGGCGAAGAGGCGGCGCACCAGATCGATCGGCGTGTATTTCCCGAGCGCGCGCATGGCGGTCTTGGCGCGCTCGAGCCCGGCCAGCACCGTCTCGACGTCGGCGAAGGCGGTCGCGGTCGATGCCGGGGCGAGCTCGAAGCGGCGCATGCGCTCGGTCTCGCCGACGACGCGGTCGAGCCCGCGCCGCACCGCGCGCGTCACCCAGGCGAGCACGAGCGCGACCAGCGCCAGCACGGCGAGCGCGGCGACGGTCATGATGCGGCGCGCGCGTCGCGGGGCGCGCGCGTAGTAATCGTCGGGCCCGATGACGCCGACGCGCCAATCCTGCGTGTCCGGCAGATCGGCGAAGGTGACGACGTGGCCCGGCGCGCGCCCGTCGGCGAGCGCGGCGGCGACGGCGGGCGGGACGTCCTCGGGCGCGATGCGCAGATCGTCGTCGCTCTCGCGCAGGCGATCCGTCGGGCGGAAGCGCGTGATGAGGCGCCCGTCCTGGTCGGCGAGAAAGACACGGAACGGATCGTTGCGATCGCTGGCGTTGACGCGGATGCGCGCGAACGCCTCGTCGAGCTGCTTTTCGAGCAGCGCCAGCCGCAAGACGCCGAGCAGCGTGCCGTCGGCGGCGTGAATGGCGCGCAGCGCGTGCACGACGACGCGGCGCCGCGACTCCGGCAGATCGGCGTCGAGCGCGGCGTAGCTGAGATCGCTCCAGATGACGCTGTCGCCGTCGACGTTCGCCGGCGTCTCGTAGGTCAGATTGGCGCGCGGATCGGAGCACGCGCTCGTCGAGGTGCGCGCGCCGCAACGGCGCGTGGCGACAAAGCCGCCGGCCGCCGGCGCGACCGCGGTGGTGCACAACGTGCCGTCGGCGGCGTCGCGCCAGGCCGAGGCCTGCCAGCCGGCGGCGCTGGTGAAGGTCGCTTCGGCGAGCACGTCGTCGGGCGCGGCGGCGCCGATCATGCAAGCGCGCGCGTGCTCGACGTCGCCGAGATCGCA
>DASXOU010000282.1:0-8244 GCA_036494045.1 Polyangia bacterium
GTCCTCGTCATGCGGCAAAAGGAGGCCGCGCAGCCATGACCGACAAGATCCGCAAGATCCTCTCCGACCACGGCCGGCTCAACAAGGATCCGTTCACGCTCGACGAGGGCGCCGACTTGTATCAAGCGGGCATGACCTCGCACGCGAGCGTCAACGTGATGCTCGCGCTCGAGGGCGAGTTCGAGATCGAGTTTCCCGATCACCTCCTCAAGCGCAGCGTGTTCGAGTCGATCGGCGCCATGCGCGACACGATCGCGACGCTCACGAAAGGTTCGTAAGCGAGCGTGAGCGGGCGCGTCCTCAGCGTCGGCGGGCACGAGCGCGTGGCGGTCACGCGCTGGCAGGTGTGCTCGACGGCGCCGGGGGCGACGACGGAGGGCGCGCGCTGGATCGACGCGGCGGCGCCCGACGGTGGCGGCGGATTGACGGCGGCGGCGGCGTTGCGCGCGGCGGGCGCGTGGTCGCTAGACGGCGCGGCGCGGCGGTTCGACGCCGAGGATTGGTGGTTTCGCGCGACGTTGCCCGAAGTCGCGCGTGACGGAAACGCCTCCGACGAAGCGGAGCTGGCGCTGACGTTCGGCGGCCTCGCGACGCTCGCCGACGTGTGGCTCGACGGGCAGCCGCTGTTTTCCAGCGACAACATGTTCGTCGCGCACGAGCGCGTCATCGAGCGTGGCGGCGGCGAGCTGCTCATTCGTTGTCGCGCGCTCGACGCGGCGCTCGCAGGCAAGCGGCCGCGGCCGCGCTGGCGCGCGCCGATGATCGAGAACCAGCAGCTGCGTTGGTTTCGCACGACGCTGCTCGGGCGCACGCCCGGCTGGTCGCCGCCGGCGCAGGCGGTCGGTCCGTGGCGCGCGGTCGCGATCGAACGGCGCCGCGGCTTCGCCATCGAAGACGTCGCGCTCGGCGCCTCCGTCGCCGGCAACGTGGGGCGGGTGCGAGTGGTCGCGCGCGCGCGGTCGCTCGGCGCCCCGCTCGACGGCGTTCTCGTCGTCGGTGACGCGCGCGCGCAGCTGCAGGTGCGCGATGGCGCCCTCGTCGGCGAGATCGAGCTGCGCGATCCGCGGCGCTGGTGGCCGCATACGCACGGCGAGCCGGCGCTGTATCCGGCGCATCTCGAGATCGGCGGCCAGATCGTCGACCTCGGCAAGATCGGATTTCGCGAGCTCGAGCGCCGCGGCGACTTCGAATTGGCGGTGAACGGCGCGCGCGTCTTCTGCCGCGGCGCCTGCTGGACGCCGCTCGATCCGGTCACGCTCGACGGCGACCCGCGTCCGGCGCTGATGCAGATGCGCGACGCGGGCATGAACATGGTGCGCGTCGGCGGCACGATGGTGTACGAGAACGACGCGTTCTACGACGCGTGCGACGAGCTCGGCATCCTGGTGTGGCAGGACTTCATGTTCGCCAACATGGATTATCCGGACGACGACGCGGCCTTCGGCGCCGGCGTCGACGCCGAGGTGAAGCAGCAGCTGGCGCGCCTGCAAGCGCGGCCGAGCCTCGCCGTCTTGTGCGGCAACTCCGAAGGCGAGCAGCAGGCGGCGATGTTCGGCGCCGGTCGCGAGCGTTGGGCGCCCAAGCTGTTTCACGAGACGCTGCCGTCGCTGGCGCGCGAGCTCTGCCCCGACGTGCCCTATTGGCCGTCGAGCGCGCACGGCGGCGACTTCCCGCATCAGGGCAATGTCGGCACAACCTCCTATTACGGCGTCGGCGCCTATCTGCGGCCGCTCACCGACGCGCGGCGCGCCGAGGTGCGCTTCGCCAGCGAGTGTCTCGCGTTCGCCAACGTGCCCGCGCCATCCGCGCTGCCGGGCGGCCCGTCGGTGCGTGTGCATCACGCCGCGTGGAAGGCGCGCACGCCGCGCGATCTCGGCGCCGGCTGGGACTTCGACGACGTGCGCGACTTCTATTTGCGCGAGCTGTTCCACGTCGATCCCATGCTGCTGCGCTACGGCGATCACGAGCGCTACCTGGCGCTGTCGCGCGTCGTCACCGGCGAGGTGATGGCGCAGACGTTCGGCGAATGGCGCACGCGGCGATCGACGTGCGCCGGCGGGCTCGTCTGGTTCCTGCGCGATCTGTGGCCGAGCGCCGGCTGGGGCGTGGTCGATGCGGCGGGCGCGCCGAAAGCGGCGTGGTACTACCTCAAGCGCGCGCTGCAGCCGCTCGCCGTGCACATCAGCGACGAGGGTGGCAACGGCCTGATGGTTCACATTACGAACGATCGCGCCGAGCCGCTCGCCGCCGAGCTCGAGCTGACGCTGTATCACGCCGGCGAAGTGCAGGTGGCGACCGGCAAGCGCGCGCTCGCCGTCGAGCCGCGCGCCGCCATCGAAGTCGGCGCCGCTTCACTCTTCGACGGCTTTCTCGATCTCAGCTACGCCTATCGCTTCGGCCCGCCGTCGCACGATCTCGTGGTCGCGACGCTGCGCGCGGCGGCGACCGGCGCGATCCTGGCGCAGGCGTTCCACTTCCCGCTCGGCTGGCCGTCGGCGCGCGAGCTCGACGTCGGCCTCGTCGCCGCTGCGACCCTCGACGATGGCGGCGCCACGCTCACGCTGAGGACGCGTCGCTTCGCCCAGTCGATCGCCGTCGACGCCGACGGCTTCCTCGCCGACCACGCCTACTTCCACCTCGCCCCCGGCGGCGAGCGCACGATCCGCCTGCGCCGCGTCGCCGGCACGACGCCGCTGCGCGGCACGGTGCAACCACTCAACGCATCCGCGGCGTCCAAGATCGTCGTGTCATGAAAGACGAAGCGCTCGAGCGCACGCTGCGCGGGCACATGCCCGTGCTCGATGCGGTGCGCGGGCTGGCGATCATCCTCGTCATCGCGCACCGCGCCTACGTCTCGCCGCATCCGCACGGCCTGGTCGCGCGCGTCGTGTGCGCAGCGCTGGACGCAGGCTGGGTGGGCGTGCAGCTCTTCTTCGTGCTGTCGGGCTTCCTCATCACCGGCATCCTCCTCGACAGCCGCGATCGGCCCGGCTACTACCGCTCGTTCTTCGCGCGGCGGGTGCTGCGCATCTTCCCGCTCTACTATCTGACGCTCCTGGCCGCGTTCATCGGCGTGCCGGCGCTGACCGGGCAGACGCTGACGGGCTCGGAGCACCAGCTATGGCTGTGGGTCTACCTGTCGAACTGGATGGAGCCGCTCGGCTTCGGCGTGGCAGCGTTCCCGCATTTCTGGTCGCTCGCCGTCGAGGAGCAGTTCTACGCGCTGTGGCCGCTGGTGGTGCGCGCGACCTCGCGGCGCGCGCTCGGCGTGGTGTGCGTCGTGCTCGTGGTCGCCGCCATCGCCAGCCGCATCACGCTGCGAATGCTCGAGCTGCCGACGGAGATGGCCTACTCGTTCACCATCTGCCGCGTCGATGCGCTGGCGATGGGCGCCGGCGCCGCGCTGGCGTTGCGTACGCCTTCGGTGGCTTCGTGGCTGCGTCAGCGGCAGCGCGTGATCCTGGCGACGGCGGTGGCGATGTTCGTCCTGGGCGGCGTGGCGACATCGGGCTACCCGCGCACCGGATTCGTCAATCAGGCGATCGGCTATACGCTTCTGGCGTGGCTGGCGACGGTCGGCCTCGTCGCCGCCGTGCTCGCGCAGGCGCGTGGGACCGCGCTGGCGCCGGCGCCGCTGCGCTCGATCGGAAAGTACAGCTACGCGATGTACGTTCTGCACGTGCCGATTCATCATCAGCTCGGCGTGCCGCTGTTGCGCCGCTTCGCCGGCGCCGATCCGTCGACGCCGGTGTCGGTGATCTACTTCGTGGCGCTGACGGCGGTGAGCTACGTCGGCGGCTTTTTGTCGTACCACCTCTACGAGAAGCACTTTCTCGCGCTCAAGCGCTTCTTCGTCGTCGCGCGCCCGGGGACGGCGTGACCGAAGAGTGGATCGAGCTCGGCGGGTTGCGCGCGCTCGCCGTCGGCGATCGGCAGGCGGCACGCGTGGTGATGGTGCTGTCGCATGGGTTTCAGATGGAGCCGGCCGATCTGGCTCCGTTCGCGCACTCGATTCGCGCGCCCGCGTATTTTCTGTTTCCCGAGGCGCCGCAGACCGCCGAGCCGCGCGGGCGCGCCTGGTGGTTCATCGACGCCAAGCTGCGCGATCAAGCGATCGCGCGCGGCCCGCGCGACTTTGCCGTGCAGCATCCGCCCGATCTGCCGGCCGGCCGCGCGCGGTTGCTCGCGTTCCTCGAGGCGGCCAAAGAGATCGCCGGCGCGCGCCCGCTCGTCGCCGGCGGCTTCTCGCAGGGCGGCATGCTCACCTGCGACACGCTTCTGCGCAGCGGCTTTACCGTCGACGCGATGGCGCTGTTCTCGGCGTCGCGCATCGCCTTCGACGAAGAGGAGCCGCTCTACGCCAGGCGGCCGTTTGCCGGGCTGCCCGTCGTCGTCAGCCATGGGCAGGCCGATCCCGACCTGTCGTTCGCCGCGGGCGAGGCGCTGCGCGACGCGCTCGTCGCCGCCGGCGCCGACGTGGCCTGGGTGCCGTTCGCCGAAGGGCACGAGATTCCCCTCGTGGTCTGGCGGCGGCTGCGCATGCTGCTCCTCAAACTCGCCGCGTGATCGTGCTATGAGATCGCGCGTGATGCTGCGCGCCGTACCCGACCGCTCGCTCGACGAGATCCTGTCCAAGGTCTCGCGGTCGTTCTATTTGAGCCTGGCGATCCTGCCGCGCACGATGCGCTCGCAGCTCTCGGCGGCCTATCTGGTCGCGCGCGCCGCCGACACCATCGCCGACACGCGCCTCGTGCACGCGGAGCGGCGCATCGAGCTCCTCGACGGCATGCGCCGCGCGCTCGGCGATCCGGCGCGCATCGCCGCCTACGTCGGCGACGTCGGCCACGAGCTGCGCGCGCCCGACGCCGGCGCCGACGACAAGAGCGCGGCCGAGCGCCTCCTGCTCACGCGGCTCGGCGATTGTCTGACACGGCTCGGCGAGTTCGAAGCCGCCGATCGCGAGCGCGCCAAGAAGGTGCTGGGCACGCTCATCACGGGCATGGAGCGCGATCTGTCGCGCTTCGCCGACGGCGAGCGGCTCGTCGCGCTGGAGACGATCGCCGATCTCGACGAGTACACGTACATGGCCGCCGGCTGCGTCGGCGAGTATTGGACGGTGATGACGGCGGCGCACGTGCCGACGGTGCGGCGGCTGGCGCGGCCCGACTTCGTGGCGCGCGGCGTGCGGCTCGGCAAGGCGCTGCAGCTGGTCAACGTCATCCGCGACGCCGCGCAGGATCTGGCGCAGGGGCGCTGCTACGTGCCGCGCGCGCTCCTCGGGCGGCATGGCCTTGCGCCCGAGTCGCTGCGCGAGCCGCGCGAGCGGCGACGGGCGCGGCCGGTGCTCGACGAGCTGCGCGCGATGGCGCTCGGGCACATCGACGCGGCGTTCCCCTACGTGATGGCGATTCCGCGCTGGGAGCCGCGCCTGCGCCTGGCGGCGTTGTGGCCGCTGTGGATCGGGCTCGGCACGCTCGAGAAGCTGGCGGCGGCCGACGATCCGCTCGATCCGGCGGCGCCGGTGAAGGTGAGCCGCGGCGACGTCTATCGCATCCTCGCCGAGTCGTCGATGGCGATCGGCGTCGACCGCGCGATCGAGCGGCTGCACGCGCGGCGTCGGCGTCGCGCCGGGTGATACACTCGGTTCGTGGATCCGTATCGCGGCGAGCTGGTTGGCGTCGAGCCGCGCACCCTCGTCGCTGAACCCGAGCGGCCACCGCGCGGCGTGCGCGTGCGCGCGTGGAGCGACGGGACGACGGAGCTGCGCCTGTCGTCGCCGCGTCCGCTCGTGGACGCTGCTCTCGCCGTCGCTGCGATGACGCTGGGCGCGCCGCGCGCGGCGAGGCGGATCGTCAGGGCGCAACGTGTCGAGGTTACGCCGGCCGCCGTCTTCGTGCGCCGCCGGGGGGGCGACGCCGTACTGCCGCGCGCCGATGCGTTGCGCGTCGAAGTGGCGACCACGCGCGTCGTGATCGTGGGGCGCGACTCGCAGCTCGTCGTTGCCGACAGGCTCGGCTATGGCGAGGAGACGCTGCGCTGGATCGCGCTCCGGCTGCGGCGGGCGCTCGAGGCGGCGCGATGACGCGGGCGGCGTTGATGGCGTTGGTGGCGGCGGCGCTGTTCGGCGCCAGCGCGCCCGTCGCCAAGCGGCTCCTCGCCGAGGTTTCGCCGTCGCTGCTGGCGGCGCTGCTCTATGCCGGATGCGGGCTCGTCGGGCTGCCGTTCCTGGCGCGGGCGTGGAAGCGGCGCGAGGCGCCGTTGCGCGCGGCCGACGTGCCGCTCCTCGCCGGCGTCGTCGGCTTCGGTGGCGTCGCCGGGCCGCTGCTCTTGCTCTACGGCCTCGAGCGCACGTCGGCGACGCTGGCGGCGCTCCTTCTCAACCTCGAGGCGGTGTTCACCACCGCGATCGCGGTGATCGTGTTTCGCGAGTGGATCGGCCGCCGCGGGCTGGGCGCGCTCGCCGTCGTCGTCGCCGGCTGCGCGCTGTCGACGTGGGCGGCGGGCGGCGCGACCGCGACGCCGATCGGGCCGCTCGCCGTCGCCGCGGCGTGCGCCTGTTGGGCGATCGACAACAACCTGACGCAGCGATTGTCGCTGAAGGATCCGCTCGCCGTCGTCGCCGTCAAGGGGCTGGGCGCCGCGCCCATCGCGTTCGCCATCGCGAGCGGCACGCACGCCGCCTGGCCGCGTCCCGGTGTCATCGCGGGCGCGCTCGCGCTCGGCGCGATTTCCTACGGCGTGAGCCTGGCGCTCTACGTGCGCGCGACGCGGACGCTCGGCGCCGCGCGCACCGGCGTGCTGTTCGCGGCGGCGCCGTTCGTCGGCGCGGCGCTGGCGATCCCGATCGCGGGCGATCCACCTTCCTTGCGCGTGGCCGGCGCGGCGCTGCTCATCGCCGCCGGCGTGGCGCTCCTCGTCACCGAAGATCACGGCCATCGCCATCGCCACGATCCGCTCGATCACGAGCACCTGCACACGCACGACGAGCACCATCAGCACGCGCACCGCGGCGACGAGGGGCCCCCGCCGCACTCGCATCCGCACCATCACGATTCGATCGAGCACACCCACGCGCACGCGTCCGACGCGCACCACCGCCACAAGCACTAGCTCAGTAGTCGTAGCCGACAGTGAAGATGCCGCCGAAATATTGATCGGTCGCGCGCGAGGCGCTGCGCTCGGTCGGCAGCTCGTGCGTGAACTTGAGGCCGACGAGCTCCCAGAACGCCGAGGCGCCGACGCGCAGCCGCCGCCACACGCGCACGTCGAGCCCGGCGCGCAGCATCACGCCGTTGGTGTGCGCGGTGCCGTACTCGTCGACGTTCTCGGTCGGCCCCGAGTCGGGCACGTATTCGTACGCGCCCGAGATCCACGGCATCAGCCGCTCGTGCCACACGACCAGGCGCAGCTGCGCGCCGAGGCTGCCGTACACATACGCGGCGTCGGGCGGTCCGGCGTCGCTCTTGGCGCCGGTCGCCGGGTTGACCGCCTTGGCGATCGAATATTGATGCAGCCCGGCGCCGGCCAAGAGCGTCACTTCGAGACGCGGCCGCCACTTTCGCACCACGAAGCGCCAGCGCGCGCCGCCTTCGACGCGCAGCTCGGCGGTCGCGTACTGATTGGGCGTGCCTTCGAACTTGGTCGTGGGCCAGAACGGCTTGTCGACGGTGACGCCGCCGCCGAGCCCGGCGAAGACGCCGTGCGCGACCGCGTGCAAAAAGGCGAACGGATAGATCGTGACGTCGGCGTGGATGCCGCCGCCGGTGCCGGGGTGATACGCCGGCGGCGCCGACGGCGTGAACGCGAGCCGCCGGCTGTCGACGATGACGCCGACCGTCGCTTCGACCCACCGATACCAGCGCGGTCGCGGCACGTCGGGCAACAGGCGTCGCTTGGGCGGCGGCGGCGCCAGCCGGATGCTCATCGGCGTCGAGGTCTCGAGCGCCGCCGGATTTTGCGCGCGCTCGGTGTCCTGGGCTTGCGGCGACGGCGGCTCCGGTGGCGGCGGCGTGTTCTCGTCGGGCGGCGGCTCCGTCGTTTCCGCCGCCGGCGCCTCGCCGCCGTTGTCGCCGCCCGCGGCCAGCGCGCTCGCCGCCAGCGCGTCGACCTGCCGCCCGACCTCGGCGAGCTGCTCGGGTCGAAGATGCCGCGTCGCCGGAATCGGCATCGTCACCTGCCCGACCCGATTCTGCGTCGCCCCGTCGATGACGTTGACCTCGACGAGGAGCCCGCTGCCGCGCCGCA
>DASXOU010000283.1:0-3302 GCA_036494045.1 Polyangia bacterium
CGGCTAGCGTGATCGGGTAGGCGTTCTCGCCGCGCACGAAGCGCAGGAGCAGCAGCCCAACGACGCCGACGACGGCGCCGATGCCGAGCGCGATGCCGAACGAGCGCAACAGCGCCAACAGCGGCGCCGCGGCGCTGCCGCCGCCGTGCAGGATCACCTCCATGAAGGCGCTGGTGCCCACGACGCAGAGCGCGTCGGTGAGCGCCGACTCGAGGTTGATGAGGTTGGCCAGCCCCGGCGCCAGGCGTGCTTTTTCGACGGCGGGCATGATGATGATCGAGCTCGACCCGCCGAGGATGCAGCCGAGCATGAGGCCGTGCGACCAGCTCCAGCCCGCCGGCACCCAGCCGACGAGCGCGGCCAGCTTGCTGAGGACGGCGATGGCCACCGCCGAGAAGACGAAGCCGGACAGCGCCAGGAGGCCCGCGCGCGGCGCCGCCGTCGACACCTCGGAGAGGCGCAGCGTGCTGCCGCCGTTGAACAGCACCACCACCAGCGTGAGCGCGGCGAAGTAGGGCGCGATGACGTTGAGCTGCGCCTTGGTGACCAGCCCGCCGATGGGGCCGAGCAGGATGCCGGCCAGGATGAGCCAGATGACGTCGGGGATGCTGGTGCGCTGGAAGATCATCTCGCCGACGGCGCCGATGACGAAGATGGCGGCGACCGAGAGCAGGAACAGCGCGACGGGGTCGGTACCCATGCCTCATCGTAAACCCGCGGCGGCGCTGCCGGTAGACCGGATTCTGCGCTTCCGGTAGCGTGGAAGGTCCCTGCTGCCTTGCCGTACACCCATTCTGGAGGCGCGCGCGTGGCCCACGTCGTCGGGATCGATCTCGGCACTACCAACTCGCTCGTGGCGCAGATGCGCCAAGACGGAAGCGCTCGTCCGGAGATCATCGCGAACGAACAAGGCAAGCGGCTGACGCCGTCGATCGTCGGGCTCGATCGCCACGACAAGATCCACGTCGGCGACACCGCCAAGAACCAGCTCGTAGCCATGCCCGAGCGCACCGTCGCCGAGGTCAAGCGGCTCATGGGCTCGCCGACGAAGGTCAAGCTCGGCGCGCGCGAGTACACGCCGCAGGAAGTCTCCGCGTTCGTCTTGAAGCGGCTCAAGGACGACGCCGAGCGCGCCATCGGCGCCAGCGTGGGCGAGGCGGTCATCACCGTGCCGGCGTACTTCACCGATGCGCAACGGCAGGCGACCAAGGACGCGGGCGAGCTCGCCGGGTTTCGCGTCGATCGCATCTTGAACGAGCCGACGGCGGCGGCGCTGGCGTACGGGCTCGACCACCTCGACAAAGAGCAGTTCGTGCTCGTCTACGATCTCGGCGGCGGCACGTTCGACGTCAGCGTGCTCGAGATGTTCGAGGGCGTGCTCGACGTCAAGGCGTCAGCGGGCAACAACCACCTTGGCGGCGGCGACTTCGATCGCGCGGTCGCCGAGTGGCTGGCGCGCGAGTTCGAGACCGCGCACGGGATCGATCTGCGCAAGGATCTGAAGGCGATGGTGCGGCTCAAGCAGGCCGCCGAGCAGGCGAAGATGGAGCTGTCGTCGATGACGGCGACGAGCATCATGCTGCCGTTCATCGCGGTCAAAGGCGCCGAGCCGCTGTCGCTCGAGGTCGAGCTGTCGCGCGCGCGGCTCGAGGAATTGATCGGGCCCATGATCCGCTCGACGATCGAGCCGGTCGAGTCGGCGCTGCGCGACGCCAAGCTCGACAAGGCGCGCATCACCGACGTCGTGCTCGTCGGCGGCAGCTCGCGGATTCCGCTGGTGCAGTCGCTCTTGAACGACTACTTCGGCAAGGAAGCCAAGCGCGGCGTCAATCCCGACGAGGCGATCGCGCTCGGCGCGGCGGTGCAGGCGGGGCTCAAGTCGGGCGCGATCTCGACGGAGCGCGGCATCATGATCACCGACGTCTGCCCGTTCACGCTCGGCGTCGAGGTGGTGGCGAACACCGGGTCGCAGAAGATGGGCGGGATGTTCTCGCCGATCATTCCGCGCAACTCGACGGTGCCGGTGTCGCGCACCGAGGTCTACTCGACGACGGCGGATCAGCAGCGCATCGTCGACATCAAGGTCTATCAGGGCGAGTCGCGGCTGACGAAGAACAACACGTTCCTCGATTCGTACTCGATCGACGGGATTCCGCCGGCGCCGGCGGGGCACGAGAAGGTGGCGATCACGTTCACGTACGACGTCAACGGGATCCTGAACTGCAAGACCAAGATCGTGTCGACGGGGAAAGAGGCAATGCTCGTCGTGGATAAGTCGGCGCAGAGGATGTCGGACGCCGACAAGGCGCGCGCGAAGGATCGCATTGGCGGGGAGTGGGCGGGCGAGCAACAGACGGAGAAACAGGCGACAGGCGACAGGCAACAGGCGACAGGCAATGACCAGATCGTGGTGGCGGCGCGGGCGAAGATGGCGAGCGTCGATGCGGGGAATCGAGCGAAGATCGAGAAGCTCGTGGGGGAATTCGAGCGCGGGGATGCGGCGAAGCGCGCGCAGATTGATCGCGAGCTGACGCAGCTGTTGTTCGAGCTGGACTAGTGCATCCGTTTGTCGACGAGCTGAAGCGCGAGGTGGTGCTGCATCCGGAGGATGCGGCGGCGCGGTATCGGCTGGCCGAGGCGCTGTTTGCCGACGGGGATTTCGTGGCGGCGGCGAAGCAGCTCGAGAAGGCACTCAAGATCGATGCGGCGGATGCGAATGCGCGGCGGCTGTTGGCCAAGTCGTACGAGCGGGCGGGGCGGGGGCCGGATGCGTTGCGGACGCTCGAGGAGTTGGCGCGGCGCACGCCGGGGGACGTGTCGACGCGCGAGGAATTGACCGAGCTGTTCCTGGCGCAGGGGCGCGTCGACGATGCGCTGGTGCACGCCGAGGAGGCGGCGCGGTTGTCGCCGCTCGATCCGCGACGGCAGCGCATGATGGCGGATCTGTATCGCATGAAGCGGCTGTTGCCGCAGGCGCGCACGGCGCTCGAGCGCGCGCTCGAATTGGCGCCCGAAGATCCGGCGATCGCCGCCGAGTTGCGCGAGCTGTATCTCGAGCTCGGCGACGACGCGGCGTCCGAGCGCGTCGCGGGCGCGCGCGATCGCAGCTACTTTTTGGCGCAAGCGAAGACGGCGCTCGACGGCGAGCGGCTCGTGCGCGCGATCGGCGACGGCGCGCTCAAGCAGGCTGCCGATGGGCTGCGCGCGGGCGACACCGGCGCGGCCAAGCGCGCGATGATGATCGCGAGCGTCGACGAGAAGCCGCTGCCCGCGTATGAATTTTTGCGCGGCGAGATCCTCCT
>DASXOU010000284.1:0-2385 GCA_036494045.1 Polyangia bacterium
CGGCGCGCACCTGATCGCGCTGGTCAAGCCGATGTTCGAGCTCAGCCTCGGCCATGCCCCCATCGACGAGGCCAGCCTCGACGCCGCGATGACGCGCGCCGCCGCCGGCCTCACCGCGGCCGGCTTTTCCGTCGTCGGACGCATGGTTTCGCCCATTGCCGGCGGTCGCGGCGCCCGCGAAGCCTTCCTGCACGCAACTTTTTCCGCGCTCCGCCGATAACCTTCTAGGAGCGTGATATCGTTACGCCCGGAGGGCAGCTCGATGTTACCAAGAGAACTGTTGGGCGGCGGCGGCTCCGAGGCGCGATCGAACTCGCACCAGACGGCCGGCTTCATCGTCGGCATCGTCACCAACATCGTCCACGACCAGGGCGATTATCGCGTCAAGGTTCGCTTCCCCACGCTCCCCAACGGCGGCTCCGACGGTGAAGACAGCACCTGGTGCCGCATCATCAGCTACATGGCGGGCAAGGATCGCGGCACCTTCTGGCTGCCCGAGGTCGAGGACGAGGTGCTGGTGGGCTTCGTCAACGGCGACTTCAGCCAGCCGATCGTCTTCGGCGGCATGTGGAACGGCACCGACAAGCCGATCTACAGCAACAAGGACGCATCGGGCAAAGTCACCGAGAACGCGTTCCAGGGCAAGCACGAGGCCAAGAAGAACGATCTGCGCGTCCTCCGCTCGCGCGTCGGCCATCAGCTCATCTTCAACGACAACGCCTCGGAGCCGCGCGTTGCGCTGCACACCAAGCAGAAGCATCGCATCGTCCTCGACGACAAGAACAACGAGCCCACGCAGATCGAGATCTACGACGGCAAAGAGGAGAACTACATCCTCATCGACACCAAGAACAAGAAGATCACGATCGAGTCGAAGACGGGCGACATGCTCCTCAAGTGCAAGGAGACGTTCACCGTCGAGGCCAAGAACATCAAGATGAAGTCCGACGAGAACACGACGCTTCAGGTGGGCAAGAACTTCGAGATGAAGGCGTCGTCGAACATGACGATCAAGGCGTCGGGCACGGGCGACGTCGAATCGTCGGACGCGATGACCATCAAGGGCAGCAAGGTCAACATCAACTAACCAACATGCCAGGCCTGCAGTTCATCAAGATCCTCGGCAACGTGAAGTTCTTCGCCGCCGGCAAGAAGCTGCCGGTGTCGTGGTCGGCGCCGTCGGGGAAAGACGGCTCGAAGCAGTACGGCGACGCGCTCAAGCCCGACGAGAAGGTGGCCGTCCCGCAGCTGATTCCGCCGTGGTTCACGCCCGCCGAGCCGCAGAAATATTTCCAGGACTCCTGCGACAAGATCGGAAAAGAGTTCAAAGATTTTCACGACAGCATGCTCGACGCCGTCGGCTTTTCGCACAATCTTTGGAAGCTGCAGGCCAAGTTCCAGAACCTGCAGGTGATGGCGGTCTCGGCGATTGGCTCGCCCGGCTGCCTCGACGGGCCGGCGCTCGAGTCGAACATCAAGAACGCGCCGATGGTGGCCGCGTACACCGGCAACAAGGCCAAGTATCGCGACGCCGTCGCTGCCGGCGTGTCGAAGTGCTTCAACGATTGGCAGGGGCAGGTGATGGTGCCGGGGCTGCCGTGGTATCCGGCGTTCGCCGCGTTTGCCGGGCCGATGGCGCCGCCGATGCCGAACATCCCGACGCCGCTCATCGCGTGCCCGTCGGCGCAGATGGCGCGCATCACCGTGCCCGACCAGCTCAAGAACGAGATGATCAACGCGCTCGACGGCGGGCTCAAGAACGACGACAAGGACAAGCAGTACGAGGCGCTGTTCGACGCGCTGGCGACGGTGCTGGCGCTGGCGTTCCTCATGTGGCTGCCGCAGCAGCAGGTGATGCTGGTGCTGGGCAAGGGGCAGATTCCGACGTTCGCGCCGCCGTTCGTGCCGGTCGGGCCGGTGGTCGCCGGCGACAACATCTCGGCGCCCGGCCATCTCATGACCTAGCCGCGTCCGGTCGCGGCGCTCGTCGCGGAGTCGTCAGTTGACTTCCGCGCGCGAAAAAGGTCTGCTCCCGGTCGTAATGCGCAACACGCTCGTTTTTGCCGTTCTAATCGCCGGCGGCTGCTTCAACCCGCACATCGCCGACGAGGGTTTTCAATGCGACCCGACGCAGGCGGAGCCGTGCCCCACCGGGCAGTTCTGCCGCAGCTTTTCGGGCGCGTTCTTGTGCACGACCGATCCCAACGCGTCGACGGGCGGCCCCGGCGACATGGCGACGTCGAGCGGCGGCGGCGGTGGCGCCGGCGGTGGCGGAGTCGGCGGTGGCGGCGGCGGCGGCGACGTCGACATGGCGACGCCGGCCAAGCCCCACGACATGGCGATGCTGCCGCCGGACATGACGCCGCCGCCGACCAACTGCACGGC
>DASXOU010000285.1:0-2642 GCA_036494045.1 Polyangia bacterium
GGCGGCACCGGCGGCACCGGCGGCACCGGCGGCGGCGGCGGCAGCGGCAGCCTCAAGTGCTCGTCGGGCATGCTGTTCGCCGGCAACCCGACCTACGACGGCGACCCCAGCGATCGTCCGACGACGGGCACCGGCATCCACGCCGATCCGCCGTTTCAGTGGACCAACATGATCTTCAGCGGCACCACGCTGTTCTCGCGCGACGAAGGCGAAGTCTGGATGGTCGACCTCTCGGCCGCCAGCCCCGTCGAGACGCTGGTCGCCGGCCACAACGACGCGGCCACGTTCGCCTTCACCGACGGCGCCTGCGCCTCGGCGCGCTTCGCCCAGATCCGCGGCATGGACGTCTTGGCCGACGGCAGCATCGTGGTCGCCGATCAGTCGGCCAACGCCATCCTGCACATCACGAGCCCGACCACGGGCGCCTGCGCCGTCGAGTATTGGGCCGGCAACAACACGCCGAACGCCGACATCGATCCGCAGAATCCGCCCGACAACGGCGACGTGGACGGCGACGGCGCCGCCGCGCAATTGTCCAACCCGCGCGCGCTCATCGTCGACGCCAACGGCGACGTCGTCTTCTTCGACAGCGGCAACGCGAAGATCAAGAAGGTCACCGCCGCTGCGCCGCACACGGTGACGACGCTGGCGACGCTCGGCCCCGACGACCCCGACAAGATCCTCAACTTCACACGCATCGGCAGCACCATCTACGGCGCGGGCATGACGCCGGTGTCGGCCGGGGTCATCAGCCTCTCGCCGACGGGCACGCTCGCCCACGTCATCATGGGCGACGGCGGCTCGTTCCCGCCGCTCGACGAGCACTCGGATCTCGATCTCGGCGGCATCACCACCGACGGCACCGGCCTCTACATCGCCGGCAGCGGCTATCTCTGGTACCTGACCACCGCCGGCCAGATCTCGCTCGCCGCCGGCACCGGCGTGACCATCGACTTCCCGCCGAGCGGCTACGACCCGACCGTGTCGCAGCCCGCCGACTCGATCGTCCTCGAAGACGCCCAGGGCACCGACGAAGCCGGCTCGGGCTCGTTCTACTACCTCACGTACAAGGACGGCGCCGTCTACTTCCGCGGCCACGCCGACGGCACCGCGGCGTTCATCGACAAGATCACCTGCCCTTGATCGGCTCGCGCTTCTCTCGCGCTGCGATCTTCGCCTCCGTCGACGGCAGCCGATAGTTGCGCTCGTAGATTCGCAACAGCGCCACGAACATGGCCACGAACATCGGCCCGACGATGATGCCGATGGCGCCGAACGCCTCGATCCCGCCGAACACCGCGATGAGCACCAAGAGTTCGTGCAGCCGCATGTGCCCCTTCATCAGGCGCGGCCGCAACCAGTAATCGGGAATCGACGTCACCACCACCGCCCAATACACGAGCAGGCCCACGCCGCCGACGACGTGGCCGCTCAGCGCGAAGATGATGCCCGCCGGCAGGCACACGATGCCGGTGCCGATCGCCGGCACCAGCGACGCCACCGCGCACAGCGCGCCCCACACCAGAGGCTTGCCGAGCCCGAACATCCAGAATCCGAACCCCGCCAGCGTGCCCTGCACGAGCGCGATGACGCCGATGCCGAGCAGCGTCCCGATCGCGACCTCGTGGAACTCGTGCATGAGCGCGCGCGTCTCCTTCGGCGGCAGCGGCACCATGTGCACCAAAAAGCGCGCGAGCACCGGCCCTTCGACGAGGAGGTAGTACGACGTGATGGTCGTGAAGATCACGATGAGCGCCAGGTGCGACGTCGCCGCCAGGATGCCGCCGACGATGTCGGTCAGGTGCGCGACCACCGCGTGCCCGTACTCGTGCAGCTGCTTCATCACCGCCGCCGGCGACTGGCCGACGCGATGAAGCAGGCGCGAGGCGCGCGGCTCGTGCAGCCACCGTTCGGCCGCGGCCGCGTGCGTCGGCGCCTGCTCGGTCAAGTAGCGCAACAGCTCCTTGAGCACGAAGTAGCCCATGAACACGACCAGCCCGAGCCCGAGCGCGACGGTGACGAAGCTGATGGCCGCCGCGAGCAGACGCGGATGCTTGCCGTGCCGCTTCTCGAAGCGCCGCTGCAGCGGCGAGGCGACTACCGCGAGCAGCACGCCGAGAAACACCGGCACCCAGATCGGTGACACCGTCCACAGAAAGCAGACGCCCGCCACCGCGAGCAGCACGCCGAAGGTGCGCTTCTCGAAACCCGTCGGCGCCGGCCCATCATCGATCGTATTGCTCGCGGCCATCGCACGACCATTGTGCAAGCCGCGCGCCCGTCACCAGCCGATCAGTCGGATCGGTCGGTTTCGACGAGTGGAGAGAAGAAATTGTCCTTTTTCGTGTACTCGTCGACGTTGAAGCGGAACTTCAGGCTCGGCGCCGCGCGCTGATTGCAGTCGGTGCGCTCGCAGAAGCGGCAGCTCACACCGACGGGGATCGCCATCTTGGCGTCGGTATACGGCATGTCCTGCGCGTAGGCGAGATGGCGCGCGGCGTCGGCGTGGGTGCCGAGGCCGATCGAGTAGGTCGTGCCGCGCACCAGCGATCCTTGCTGCGGCTGCGTCGTCACGCGCGCGAAGCAGAAGTAGGTGGCGCCGTCGGGCATCATCGAATATTGCCGCGTCAGGATCGAAGGAT
>DASXOU010000286.1:0-1761 GCA_036494045.1 Polyangia bacterium
ACGCGCGCACCGGCGGTCATGTCCACGTCAAATGGTACTTCGGCGGCATCGCCGGCGACGAGCCGGTGATGGGACAGCGCATCGCCAAGGGTCAGCTCGACGGCGCCGCTTCGGGCGGCCCCTTGTGCGAGTCGCTGTCGCCGTCGATGCGCGTCATGCGCGTGGTGGGCCTCCTCACCACCGGCCGCGAAGCGCGCCACGTCGGCGACATCTTGTGGCCGACGTTCGAAAAGGAGATGCACGCGCACGGCGTGGTCGGCCTCGGCATCGCGGTGGTCGGCCCGCACATCCTGTTTTCGCGGCGGCCGATCCGCTCGCTGGCCGAGCTGCGCAAGAGCCGACTGTGGGTCTGGGATCGCGACGACGTCCTGCGCGCCGAGCTGGCGTCGTTCGGCGCCGAGATGATGCCGCTGCCGGTGGGCGAGGCCGCGCACGCCTTCGACGACGGGCGCATCGACGGCTTCATCGCGCCGGCGTCGGTGGCGCTGGCGTTTCAGTGGTCGGCGCTGGCGCGCTACGTCACCGACCTGCGGCTCGACTACCTCACCGGCTGCGTGATCATCGCCGACCGCGCGCTCGACGAGCTGCCCGCCGGCACCACCGACATCATCCGCTCCGCCGGCGGCAAGCTGTCGGTGCGCTTCGCCGACATCAGCGCGCAGCAGGACGACATGCTGCTCAACGGCCTCTTCGAGAAGCAGGGCGTGACCCGCGTGCCCGTCGACCCGCGCTTCTCGACCGAGTTCTTCGAGCTGGCGCGCGCCACGCGCGAGCACCTCGATCCGAAGCTGGTGCCGCTGCCGCTCTTGTCACGCGTGCTGGCGATCCTCGCCGACTTCCGCGCCGCCTCACACTGAGGCGCCGCCGACGATCAGCGCGTCGGCTCGTGCAGCGCGGCCCACAAGCCGGCGGCGTCGACGAAGCGGAACGCCGAGACGCCGCCGAAGACGATCTTGTCGCCCGAGCGCACGCGCTCCGGCTGCCCTTTGGGAGCCAGCTCGACGTCGCCGATCTTGGTGCCGTTGGCGCTGCCGGCGTCGGCCAAGCCCCACTCGCCGTCGTCGAGGTGGCGAAAGAACGCGTGGAACTTCGAGACCAGCGCGTCGGGCACGACGACGTCGTTGTTGCGCGCGCGCCCGACGGTGATCATGCTCGGGAACGTCGACTGCACCTTGCGCACCGGCAAGACCACCGGGCCCACCTTGGCGCCGCTCTCGGTCTTGAGGCGCCGCCGCTCGGCCATGATCGCGTTCATCAGCTCGGGGCCGCCTTCCATGCGAATCGTGCGCGCCGGCGGCGGCGGCGCGTCGAGCCCCGACAGCGCCAGCAGGAACGGATGGGTGTACGCGGCGACGAATGCGTCCCGCCCGCGCGCGGCCACCAGCGCCCGCCAATCCTCCGTCGTCGACATGGCCCGTGCGGAGGATACCACCGTCAGTGCGAAAGGTCGCGTCCGCCGCGCGCGCCCGGCGGCGGCGCGACGCCGAGAAGATGCGCCGCCGTGACCGCGAACGACGACGGCGGCAGCGGCGCCGCGAGCACGCGTCCGGCGGCGACGCGACCGGGGGCGCGCACCACCAACGGCACGTCGCGATTGTCCTTCGACGAATTACCGTGGCTCGTGCCCTTGCCGACGACGATGTCGGGATCGAAGAACCAGCGCGGCTTGACCGCGACGTAGAGCTCGCCGGCCACGCCGCTCGTCGGCAGCGAGCGGCACACGAGCGCGTCGAGCCCATCGCCGGCCCCGCACGTCGCCGG
>DASXOU010000287.1:0-4562 GCA_036494045.1 Polyangia bacterium
CGTCGTCGAGGCGAAGATCCTGCCCGACGGGGCGCTGTCCTTCGTTGCCGGCGGCGTCGGCGATCTGCTCTCGCATCTCGAGGGGCAGGACCTGCTCGCCTTCACCGGCTCGTCGGACACGGCGCAGATGCTGCGCGGACAGAAGGACGTGGTCGCGCAGTCGGTGCGCGTGAACATCGAGGCCGACAGCTTGAACGCGGCGGTGCTCGGGCGCGATCTGGCGCGCGACTCGGAGGGCTACGCGCTCTTCGTCGCCGACGTGTTCCGCGACATGACACAGAAGGCGGGACAGAAGTGCACGGCGATCCGGCGCGTCCTGGTGCCTGCGGACATGATCGACGCCGTGCGCGAAGATCTGTCGGAGCGCCTTGGCGCGATCAAGGTCGGCGATCCGTCGCGCGAAGAGGTCGGGATGGGGCCGGTGGCGACGAAGAAGCAGCAGGAAGACGTGCGCGCCGGCATCGCGCGCCTGCGCGAAGAGGCCGACAGCGTCTTCGGCGGCGACGGCAGCGTGAGCGAAGCGATCGGCGTGCCCAAGGGCAAGGGCTTCTTCGTCGGCCCGGTGCTGCTCCAGGTGCGCGACGCCAAGACGGCGACGCGCGTGCACGCGCACGAGGTGTTCGGCCCGGTGTCGACGCTGATTCCGTACTCGGGCGAGGCGAAGGACGCGGTCGGCATCGTCGCGCGCGGCGGCGGCGGCCTGGTGTCGTCGGTGTACTCGGACGATCGCTCGTTCCTCGGCGAGATGGCGTTCGGGCTGGCGCCGTATCACGGGCGGTTGTTCCTCGGCTCGTCGAAGCTGGCGGGGCACGCCGTCGGGCCGGGCACGGTGCTGCCGCAGCTGGTGCACGGCGGACCGGGGCGCGCCGGCGGCGGCGAGGAGCTCGGCAGCTTGCGCGGGCTCGCCTTCTATCTGCAGCGCACCGCGATCGCGGGCGACAAGCCGATCCTCGAGGCGCTGTTCAATCAGAAGCCGGAAGACGCGGCGTAGATCCAGGTCACAGCGTCGGCGCCGCCGTCGGTGTAGGGTGACTCGTGCGTTCCTCTTCGTCGCGTTCCTTCGTCACGTTCGTGATCTTCCTCGCCGCTTGCGGCGGAACCGCGGCGAAGCTGCCGTCGCGTGCCCAGGTGCGCGCCTGCGAGACGGCGACCGCGTGCGAGCAGTTCGGCGACATGCGCACGTGCCTCGAGTCCGCCACCGACTTCAAGGGCGACGGGACGCCGACGCCGTCGAACCTGATCGCGTGCCTCGCCGCCGCCGGCGCCGATTGCGACGCCGCCGCCGCGTGCCTCAATCTCGGCGCTCCGGCCACGAGTTGTGGCGATCCGATGACGGCGACCACGAGCTGCGACGGCGACATCGTGCGGCTGTGCGCCGGCGGCAAGCCGCTGGCGACCGACTGCGCGGCCGAGGGGCTGCACTGCATCACCGGCACCAACGGCTTCGCCGGCTGCGGGCTGCGCGCGTGCGATCCCGACTTCAACGCGTGCGTCGACGCCGACACCCTCGTCACGTGCGACCAGGGCGTCGAGACGCGCACCGACTGCAGCGTCGACGATCTCGGCTGTATCACCAACGGCGGTAGCAGCGGCTTCTGCGGCGGCGTCGGCACGGCCTGCGAAGATCGCGACTCGTGCGACGGCGACGTCGCCGTGCACTGCGACGGACACCAGAGCCGCGTCGATTGCGCCAAAAAGGGGCTGCACTGCGTGTACCTCACGAACGGGTTCATCGAGTGCGCCAACGGCAGCGCCTGCGACGACACTGCGCCCGCGACCTGCGACGCCGACGGCGTCGTGCACTACTGCTTTCTCGGCACGCCGCTGGTCGCCGATTGCGTCGCCGACGGATTCTCCGGATGCAGCGCCACCGGCGGCTGCGTTCCCTAACCAAAGCGTCAAACCAAACGGTCAATTGCCGACGCGGCGCGGCGTGGATTCTCGACGGGAGAAACGCTAGAAGACGTCGCCATGGGATCGATTGCGCTCGGCTCGGGCATCGCGCTCGGCGAGCACGAAGTGACGAACGAAGCACTCGCGCGCGTCTGCGACACGTCCGATGAATGGATCCGCGAACGGACGGGGATTGCGACGCGCTATTACGTGGCCGACGGCACTTCGACGTCGGACCTCGGCGTACGCGCGGCCAGGGTGGCGCTCGCCGACGCCAAGCTCGGGCCCGGCGACATCGACTACGTCGTGTTCGCGACCATGACGCCCGACTATTATTTCCCGGGCGCCGGCGTGCTCTTGCAACAGAAGCTCGGGCTCGGCAAAGTGCCGACGCTCGACATCCGGCAGCAGTGCACGGGGTTCATCTACGGCATGCAGGTGGCCGACGCGCTCTTGCGCACGAAGGTGGCCAAGCGCCTGCTTCTCGTCGGTGCCGAGGTGCACTCGGGCTTCATGCCGTGGCGCGATCACGGGATCGTGTTCGGCACCTCGAGCGCGAAGCCGACGGCGGAGGAGTACGCGTTCGCCACCAAGTATCGCGATCGCACGGTGCTGTTCGGCGACGGCGCCGGTGCGCTGGTGCTCGAGTGGCGCGACGAGGAGCGCGGATTTCTCGACGCGGTCCTGCACTCCGATGGGCAGTACGCGGAGAAGCTGTACGTGCCGTCGGGCTTCAAGTACCGGCCGTACATCTCGGAGGAGATGGTGCGCGAGGGGCGCCACATTCCGGAGATGGACGGGCAGCGCGTGTTTCGCATGGCGGTGTCGAAGCTGCCGGAGGCGGTGCACGAGGTGCTCGACAAGAGCGGGCACAAGCTCGAGGACGTGACGCTGCTGCTCGCGCATCAGGCGAACCTGCGGCTCAACGAAGCGGTGCAGAAGGCGCTCGGGATCGGCGAGGATCGCGTCTACAACAACATCCAGCGCTACGGCAATACGACGGCGGCGACGATTCCGATCTTGTACGACGAGTGCAAGCGCGCTGGACGGATCAAGCGCGGCGATCTGGTTTGCTTCGTCGCGCTCGGCGCCGGATTTCACTGGGGCGCGGCGCTCTGGCGCGAGTGAGCTGACCCGGCTTCGCGCGGCCGGCGCGTAGTGTCCGCTTTTGGGACGGCGAGTCCCGCAAGCGGTCAGGCGCTCGCCGGCGCGCGTCGTGATTTCGCGCGCTTCGCTCTGGCACGGCGCTCGCTGTAGGTGCGCGCCGTGACCTGGCTTCGCTTCCCTCTCTTCTTGCTCGCGGTGGCGGCGGCAACGGTGCGCGTCGACGCCGCCGAGCTCGCCGACACGCGCTGGCGCGCCGTCGGCATCAAGGAGATCGTGGCCGAGGCGCTGGCGCACAGCCCGACGCTCGGCGCCGCCGTCGCCGACGTCGACTACGCCGAGGGGCAGGTGCTGGCGGCGCGCGGGCTCGACGATCTGTCGCTCGACGCCTTCGGGCAGTGGACCGACGGACACCACTCGCTCGTCAGCGGCATTCCGGTGCAGACGACCGTGAGCGACGATCTTCTCGGCTGGGCGCAGCTCACGCAGCCGCTGCCGACGGGCGGCAAGGTCGGCATCCGCTTCACCAACGAGTGGACGCGCTCGAACTATCAGGAGCAGCAGGCCGACCTCAGCTTCGCGCCGTCGTCGGCGACCTTGTGGGCGCCGGCGCTGCAGCTGACGATCTCGCATTCGCTTTTGCGCGGCGTCGGCATGCACACGGCGCGCGCGCAGAAGTACAAGGCGGCGGCGCTCAAGGATCAGGCGACGCTCACGCGCGCGTCGACGGCGGCCGTTTTGGTGCGCGACGTGGTCAGCGCCTATTGGGAATTGGCGTACGCGCGGCAGGAGCTGGAGATCCGGCAGCAGCTGGCGGCGTCGGCGCGCGAGCAGCTCGAGATCGTCAAGGCCAACATCGAGGTCGGCAAGCAGCCGCCCTCGGCGTCGGCGGAAGTGCTGGTGTCGATCGCGACGCGCGACGAGGACGCGATGTTGTCGTCGGAGGCGGCGGAGGAGCGCTCGCTCGATCTCGAGCGCATCGTCGGCGTGCCGGTCGACGCGCGCGCGCCGCGGCTGGCGGCGGCCGAGCGGGCAACGCCGCCCGAGGAGCTCCCGGCGGTCGGCGTCGTCATGGATGACGCGCTGGCGCACAATCCGCAGCTTTTGGCGGCGAACGCGGGGGCGCGCGCGGCCGCCGTCGACGTCGAGGTCAGCGAGAACGGGATGCTGCCGCAGCTCGATCTCACGTTCGCCGGCGGGCCGCAGGGCAACGCCACCGACGCAGCGACGGCGTTTACGCAGATGGGCAAGTTCCAGGGCTACGGGATCACGACGTCGCTGGTGTTGTCGGAGGCGATCCCGCGCCATTACGCGCGCGGCACGCGGCAGTCGGCGCAGGCGCTCCTGCACAAGGCCAAGCTCTCGTCCGACGACATCCGCGTGCAGATCGAGACCACCGTGCTACGACTGGTGGCGCAGATCGGCACCGCGCGGCGGCGCATCGAGGTGCTGGCGCCGACGACCGACTCGGCGTCGCTCGATCTCGAGGCCGAGCGCGCGCGCTTCGCCGTCGGGCGCTCGACCAACTTCGACGTCCTGCGCCGACAAGACGAGCTCGCGACCGC
>DASXOU010000288.1:0-7111 GCA_036494045.1 Polyangia bacterium
GAAACATCGGCCTAGACGGCATCACGTGAGGGCTCGATCTGATCGCGTCGACGGAGGCGAGATGCGACCAGCGCTCGGCGTGTTGTGCGTGATCGGGTTATGCGCCAGTCAGCCGCGTGCCGACGAGACGCTGCCGGCCAAAGCGGCGGCGCCGGAGTTCCCGAGCTGGCCGCGCGTCGGCGGCCACTTCGGGCTAGCGCTGCCGATCGTCGCGTTCGACAACGACGGCACGACGGTCATCGGCCGCGACTTCGCGCAGGTCGGCATCACGCCCGGCATCACCATCAAGATCGCCGAGCGCTGGGCCGTCGACTTCGAGTTCATCGGCTTCGGCCGCTGGGATCTGACGAAGCCGGCGCGCTCGCATACCATCTTCGTCGTCGATCCCGGCGTCGTCTATAATTTCGGCCCGGTCGCGGCCGGCCTACGCCTGGCGACGCAGATCGGCGAGGGCGTGCCGCTCAACTTCGGCCTGGTGCCGATCGTCGTCGTGCCGTTCAAGGTCACGTCCAAGCTGAGCTACTTCCTCGAGCTCGATCTGCCGGTGTTCGTGACCGCCAAGGCGGGCGCGCCGGCGACCGCGCTCACGCCGGCGACGAGCGATCGGGTCATCGGCAGTCTCACCATCCTGCTGCAAACCGGTTTCGCGTTCTGACGTTGCCGTCGCCTCGCGCAATCGCATCGTTGTCGGCATGGAACCCGCCAGCGCAGAACCGACGCTGTCCCGCCGATTGGCGGCCGAGCTCGTCGGCACGTTCGTGCTCGTCCTCGGCGGCACCGGCGCCGCCGCGATCGCCGCGAAATTTCCGACGACCGGCATCGGCTTCGTCGGCGTGGCGCTCGCGTTCGGCCTGACTGTGCTCGGCTGCGCCTACGCGCTGGGACCGATCTCGGGCTGCCACGTCAATCCCGCCGTCACCTTCGGCCTGTGCGTGAGCGGCCGCTTCAAGTGGCGCGATCTGCCCGGCTACGTCGCCGCGCAATTGATCGGCGGCGTGATCGCGTCCGGCGTCCTCTACGCCATCTTGAACGGCCGGCCCGGCGGCTACTCCGCGGCGAAGGAGGGGCTCGCCGCCAACGGCTTCGGCGTGCATTCACCGGGCGGCTACGGGCTCGGCGCCGGCTTTCTGTGCGAGGTCGTGCTCACCTTCATCTTCGTCTCGGTCATCCTCGGCAGCACCTCGCGACGCGCGATCGCCGGCTTCGCCGGGATCCCGATCGGCTTGACGCTCACGCTCGTGCATCTCGTCGGCATTCCGGTCACGAACATGTCGGTGAACCCGGCGCGCTCGACGGCGCCGGCGCTGTTCGTCGGCGGCTGGGCGCTCGCACAGCTGTGGCTGTTCTGGCTGGCGCCGCTCGTCGGCGCCACCATCGCCGGCCTGATCGGCGCCTGGCTCCACGAGGATCGCGCCGTGCGCGCCGAGGCGCGTGCCGAGCAGCGCGGCGCCGTGCCGCTGCCGGTGACGCCGTAGCGCGTGCCGTTTCTCGTCGCCATCTCGCTGGTGCTGCCGCTGACGCTGCTGTCGGCGCTCATCGGCATCCGCATCGGCCGGCGCATTCGCGGCGGCCTCGGCGACAGCGAGCGGACGCAGCTCTTCGGTGTGCAGGCGTCGCTGCTCGGCCTGTTGGCGTTGCTGCTCGGCTTCTCCTTCGCGATGGCCGAGACGCGCTACGACCTGCGCAAGCAGCTCGTCATCGACGAGAGCAACGCCATCGGGACGGCGCGGCTGCGCGCCGGCGTCATCGGCGATGAGCGCGGCCAAAAGATGCAGCAGCTCCTCGACGACTACGTCGTCACGCGCCTGGCCGGCTATCGCGCGCCCGACGACGCCGGTCTGCGGGCGGCGATCGATCGGTCGCTGCAATTGCAGCGCGAGCTGTGGGCGCGCGTGACCGAGCTTGGGCGCGAGCGGCCGCAGTCGCTGCCGGTGTCGCTGCTCATGCAGTCGCTCAACGAGGTCATCGACCTGCATACCAAGCGAGTCGCCGCCGGCCGCAACCACGTTCCAGCGCCGGTCCTCGTGATGCTGCTCTTCGTCGCCGCGGTGACGATGGGCTGGGTCGGCGCCGGCGCCGGCATCGGCTATCGGCGCGCCGCGCCGACGACGCTCTTGTTGTCGCTGCTGATCTCGCTCGTCATCGGCGTCATCGTCGATCTCGACCAGCCGCGCGGCGGCCTCATACGCATCAGCCAGGCGCCGCTGGCGGAGCTTCTACCGTCGCCGCCTTGATGTGTCGCGCACGCGCGAGATCGCAATCGCGGCCTTGATTGTTCCGCCGGTGCAGTTACGAACGCCTCCACAACCGGAGGCGGTCCCATGCTCGCACGATGGCACGCGCTCGTCGTGGCTACGACGCTTCTCGCGACATCCGCGCGCGCCAGCGCGGACGAGACGGAGCCGCCGTCGCCGCCGGCGGCCTGGCTCAAGGGCGAAGGCTTCCGCATCCAATCCGCCGACGGCAACTGGAAGCTGCGGGTCGGCCTGCAAGTGGCGTTTCAATGGGAGCCGCGCTTCCCCGAAGGCGGCCCCAACAACTGGTCGAACTTCCCACTGCCGTACGTGCGGCCGCGCATCAACGGCACGCTCTTGCGGCCGTGGATCGAATATTGGTGCAGCCTCGAGTTCCGTCAGTTCCCACCGTTCCTGCTCGACTGCTACATGGACTTCCGTCCGTGGAAGTTCTTCGGGCTGCGCGCGGGACAATTTTGGACGCTTCTGTCGCGGCACGAATATCTCGGCCCGCAAGAGCTGGTGTTCGTCAGCTGGGCACCGACGGCCGACTACTTCTGGACCGGCCGCGATCGCGGCGTGCAGCTCTTCGGCGAGACCAACTACATCGACTGGTACACCCAGCATCACCGCCGGCACGACGCTCACCAACACGACGACGGTTCCGGGGAACTTCCAGTTCCAGGCGCGCGCGTCGATCAACCCGCTCGGCGCCGTCGGCCCGACCGAGATGCCGTGGATCGCCACCGACAAGCCGGTTCCGTTCCGCTTCTCGTTCACGCTGCAAGGCGCGTACGGGCGCGTGAATCCGAACGGGGTCGGCTTCAACAACGAATCGTTCCTCGTGCTCACGCCGCAAGGCGAGCGCACCTACGGCACCGGCGCCACCGATCTGCTCGTTCAGTGGAAGCGCTTCGAGCTCTTCGGTGAATTCTATGCGCGGCACATTTCGCCGCGCGACGTGCCGACGGCGCCCTTCACGCAATACGGCGCGTGGGCGCAAGCGCATTACACCTTCTGGCGGCGCGCGCTCGACGGCGCGCTGCGCTTCGACTGGATCCAGGCCAGCGCTTCCTTGCCGAGCTCCGACTTCTACTCGGGCGAGGCGCAGCTCGCCTGGTTCATCTACGGCACTTCGCTCGGAGTGCGGCTGCGCTACGGCATCGCGCACCAGGCCGATCCCGGACCGGCGCCGGCGGCGGATCCGACGTTCCTCACCACCGTCGGTCTGCCGATGTCACCGGGCTGGCTGCACATCGTGACGCTGCAGCTGCAGCTCGCGATCTGACGGGGGGTGCCAGGATGGAGCCGGTAGGAACGCAGACGACCGAGGCCGTACCGTCCCGCGCGCAATTGCGGCATTTGCTGGCTCGCGATCCGTTGTGGTCGTCGCTCGGACGCGACGTGCTCGGCGATCTGGTCGACGCCTGCGATCTGGTCGACGTGCCCGGCGGCACGCGACTCGTGCGCGCCGGCGAGACGCTCGACGCGCTCCTTTGCGTCGTGCACGGCAGCTTGCGCGTCCTCGGCGCCGGCGACGACCGCGCGCACACGGTGCGCGAGTTCTATCGCGGCGACACGCTCGGCATCATGGGCCTCGTCAGCGATCGGCCGTTCCCCGTCGAGCTCTACGCGGTGCGCGACAGCACGCTCCTGCGCCTGCCGCGGGCGTGCTTCGTGGCGTTGGCGGCGAAGCATCCGCCGCTGCTGTTGGCGTTGGCGAAGATGATGGGCGAGCGCGCGTTCGAGGTCCTCGAGGCGTACGTCGACGGACCGGCGGCGCGCGTCACGCCGCGCGGGGGGAACCTCGCCCTCGTGTCGCTGTCGGACGCGGACGCCGTCCGCGACGTCGCGGCGCTCCTTGTGCGGGCGTTCGAGACCGAGCGGCCGCTCACGCGTGTGTCGGCGGCGCTCGTCGACGACACGTTCGGCATCGGCACGGCGGCGTCCGCGACGAGGCAGAACGCGCTGACGGCGTGGCTGAGCCAACTCGAAGATCGCGCCGACATGGTCGTCTACGAGTGCGAGCCGCGGCAAGCTGCATGGACCGCGCGCTGCCTGCGCCAATCGGACCGGGTGGTCCTGGTCGCGTCCGCCGCCGACGCGGACCGCCTCGATGTTCGCGCGCTCGAGTCGTTGTCGCGCCCGGGCGGTCTGACGCGAGCGATCGATCTCGTGCTCGTGCATCCGCTGTCGACGCGATTGCCGTCGCAGACCTGCCGCTGGCTCGGTGTGCCCGACCTGCGCGCGATCCATCACGTGCGCCACCCTGGCGACGTCGCGCGCGCCGCGCGGCGAATCGTTGGCCGGCCGACGGGGCTGGTGCTGTCGGGCGGTGGCGCCCGCGGCATCGCGCACGTCGGCGTCATCGCGGCGATCGCCGACGCGGGGATCGCGATCGACTACGTTTGCGGCACGAGCATGGGCGCCATCTTCGCCGCCGCGGTGGCGCTCGGCCTCGACCTTCCGCACATGCGCGCCGAGGTGCACGAGCTCTTCGGCAAGCCCTTCGCGCTCTACGACCTTACGCTGCCGATCTCGTCGTTGCTCGCGGGCAAGAAGCTCGACCGCGTGCTGCACCGTCAGCTCGGCGACGCCGACATCGAAGACTTGTGGTTGCCGTTCTTCTGCGTGTCGACGGATCTTTCGCGCGCCGAGATGGTGGTGCACGAGCGCGGCTGCCTGTGGAAGAGCGTGCGCGCGTCGGTCTCGATCCCCGGCATCTTTCCGCCGCTGCCGCTCGACGGACGCACGCTCGTCGACGGCGGCCTCGTCGACAATCTGCCGCTCGATCTGATGCTCGAGCGCTGCCGCGGCCCCATCATCGCCGTCGACGTCTTTCCCTACGGCGATCCCGGCTTCGTCGAGCCGCGCAACGCCATCACGCGCCGGCTGCGGAAGTGGCGCACGCGCTGGCGCAGCGAGCCGGCCAGCCCGCCCTTGTTCGACATCCTGGTGCGCTCGACGCTGGTCGGCTCCAAGGTGCGCCAGCGGGAGGCGATGAGCCGCGGCGACCAGATCCTCTACCTCGAGCCGCCGGTGGCGTCGTTCGGCACGCTGCAATGGCGCGCGCATCGCGAGCTGTTCGACGTCGGCTATCGCTACGCCCGCGACGCGCTGGCCCGACGAGTGGGGCGCCAGCGGTGAGCACGGACGAGCTGCGCCTCGGCATCGGCGGCCCGCTGTATCGTGTCGAGCGCGCCGCGCGCGTCGAGCGGGTGCGCCGGCTGATTCCGCTGCTCATCGCGGTGACGTGGGTGCCGCTGTGCGTCTTCGCGCTGGTGCAGTGGGCGCGGCGCGGCGCCTCCGATTCGCTGATTCGCGATTGGTCGGTGCACGGGCGCCTGCTCGTGGCGATGCCCGTCATCGTCTCGGCGGAGCGGCTGCTCGATCAGATCGCCCGCGTCGCCCTCGCCCGCGTCTTCGACGAGGAGCTGGTCCCGCCGGCGTCGGCGCCCAAAGTGCGCGCGATGCTGCGCGCCGTCGAGCGCTGGCGCGACGCAGCCTGGTTCGAGTCGCTGCTGCTCGTCGCTGCGCTCGTCGTCGGCATCGCCTCGCTCGTCGGCTGGATTCCGACAAGCGGCGTCCTCGCCGGCTCCGGCACGTACCGCTACGATGGCGTGCGGCTCTGGTACGGGCTCGTGTCGCTGCCGATCTTTCAGCTCATCTTGTGGCGATCGCTGTTCCGTTTCGCGCTGTGGCTGCGCGTGCTCGTCGGGCTGGCGCGCACGCCGCTGGCGCTCATCGCGACGCACGCCGACCGCCACGGTGGCATCGCCTTTTTGCGCATGCCGAGCATCGTCTACGGCGCTCTCTTGTTATTGGCGACGAGCGCGGTGCTGTGCGGCGGCTGGGCGACGGAGATCGCGAAGCGCGGTGTGCCGATGGCTACGTTCCGCTCGCCGTTTCTCGTGTTCGTCGTTCTCGGCGTCGTCGTCGTGCTGGTGCCGCTTCTGATGTTCACGCCGCAGCTTTGGCGCGCGCGCGTCGTCGGCTTGCGCCGTTACGGCGGCCTGGTGACCGACTATGCGCGCCGTTTCCAGACGCGCTGGATCGAGAGCGGCGATCGCACGGCTCTGCTCGGCACGCCCGACATCCAGTCACTGTCGGACCTGTTGAACGCGTACCAGCACAGCGTCGCCGAGCTGGGCACGATGCTGTTCGGCAAGCGCGACATCGTCGTCGTGGCCGCCGCCGCGCTCCTACCCGCAGTGCCGCTCCTGTTCCTCGAAGGCCCCGCGCACGAGGTCGTCAAGCGAGTCGCCCGCCTCCTACTCGGCGCGCTACCCTAGGCCAGAAAATAAAAAAGCCGGTCTCGCGACCGGCCGATACTTCCTGGAGCGGGAGACGGGACTTGAACCCGACCCTGGGCTGATCGACCAAACCGAGACGCGACGCTGGCTTGCGCCGTTGTCCTCGGTCATTCAGCCCGCTTGAATCAGCTTCGATCTTCCCGTCTCCCGCCGTCTCTCACCCTCTGGATCACCGACTTTCCGCGCCCGCGTGGCACTGTGGTGGCACAGACTCAGACGGCCAAAGGCGCGCAGAACCTTGCTTCATTACGATCAAAAGAGAGAGGCCGGATGAGTCAGACCGACGAAGAGAAGAGGTTCGACGTCGCAAGCCTGACCTTGGAGATGGTCGGACTCGTCGAACATTTCTTGGACGGGCGCGCGACTCGCGAACAGCTCTGCTCGTGGGCACACAAGGTCCAGAAGACCCACGGCCGGTCAGCGTTCGTGCACAACGGTCCTGCCGACGCGCTAGGGGATGTCTCTCTGATTGTTGAAATTGAAGTGGCGGTCCAAGTCGCCCCGAGAGGATTCTCGGGGTTCCAAATGACAAGGAGCCGCCATGAAGAAGAGTTACAGCAACTG
>DASXOU010000289.1:0-7218 GCA_036494045.1 Polyangia bacterium
TCCTTCGCCGTCAGCACGATCTGCGGCGTGCCGTCGTCGCGCTTGGGGCGCGCGTGCACGACGCTCTGATATTCGCGCGGCGGCGGCGCCGACGTGTTGTCGGGCGTCTGCGCCTGCGCCTGGCTGGTCACGAAGAGCGCGGCGACGAGGAGTAAAGTCTCCGGACAGCGGCCCGCGCTCCTCCGTATAGATACGGATCGTCGTCGAGGGAAGCGCCGGGCGACAAGCACTTCGCGCGGCTGCGCGGAGGTCACGCGGCCTCGACTATCACGATGCGTGCCAGCAGCTCAGCGACGGTAAAATGGAATCGCGCACGCCGCATCATACGACACGGCGTGCGCGATAGGGGGGCGATCGAGAGAAGCTAGGGAGCGAGCTGCGACGGACCGCAGGTGTCCGCCGTCAGGTGCGCCATCGTCGTATCGAAGTAGCTCTGGAGCACCTTCATCGCGTTATCGGTCGTCGTGGTCGGGAAGGTGCCGTGCTGCGCGTAGCCCATGCCCTCCTTCATCAGGAGCGCGGTGTTCGTCACCATCTTCGGGTTCGCCGGATCGGTCGTGTCGACGGTGAAGTAGTCCTGCAGGAAGTAGCCGCCGAACGGGTTCTTCTGCATGAGGCGGCTGAACATCGTCGGCGAGTCCTGATTGGCGAGGAAGCCGTTGCCGCCGGTGGTGTGGCACTGCTGGCAGGTGCCGGTCGTGGCCTGCTTGTTCGCCCACGTGGTGGCGAAGTTCGCCGCCGTGAACTCGGTGAGCTGCATGCAGCCCGACCACTTCGCGAGCAACGCATCCGCCGGAGAGAGCGCGGTGCCGCCGTCGGTGTTGGCGCGGGCCGACTGCTCGGCCTGCTCCCACGCCGTGATGTTGCTGATGTCCGTGGCCGAGTAGGTCGCGCCGTTGTGATTCCCCGGCTCGATCATGAGGAGGATCTGCGACTTCGTGGGATCGAAGTCGCCGTTGACGAGGATGTTGGCGAAGTTGAGGACGGTCGAGTACAGCGTCGACGCCCCACCCGCCGCGAACGGCGGCGGATCCGAAGCGGGACCACCGTGGCAGCCCGCGTTCGAGCACTTGGCCATGATGATCGGCGCGACGTTGGAGTCGAACATCGGCTTCGCGTTCGACGGAGGCGGCGCTTGCATGCCGCCTCCGCCGCCGCCGCCGGCGTCGACCCCGCCGGTCATCGTTCCGCCACCACCGCCGCCGCCGTTGTTGCTGTTGCCAGGCGACCCGGGCGATCCCGCTTGGTAGCCGCCGACGCATCCCGACGCTGCGATCAGCATCGAAGCTGCGAAGGCGATGTTGAGGTTGCGCGTCATTGGACGTTCTCCCTTTGTATTGCCTTCGCTACGCCCGACGACGGCGAACCATCAACACGAGACCGAAGCCGAAGAGGAGCGCGAGAACGCCCGACATATCCGCGGCGTGACCAGACATCGAGCAGCCGTTGGTGAAGGTGCCCTGCGTCGCCGGCGTGCCGTTGCCCGAGCCGGTCATGTTGCCCGTATCGTTCGCCACCGGCGGATCGCCCGGCTGCGGCTGCGAGTTCACACCACCGCCGCTGCCGGTCTGGCCGACCGAGCCCGTGTTCGGCGTGCCCGCGGGAGGCGGAGGCGCCGCGACCGGATTCAGGGTCGGCATGATGCTGAGGTACGAGCTCGTCTTGATGGCCGGATCGAGCTGCGACGGATCCTTGCCGGTCATCGCGTTGAGCAGGAGGAACTGCGGCGAGCCCGCAGCGTAGAACGGGTTCTTGATGAACAGCGCGCCGGCAAAGTTACGGCCCTGGTTGTTCGGGTTCTGGCCGAGGTACTGCGAGTACAGGTGGCGGTCATACGAGCCGCCCGCCGGATGCGTGCCGTAGTCGACGAACGCCTTGGCCGTCGTGTCGACGCCGAGGAACTTCACTTCGGACGACATCGTGGTGCCGCCGCCGTTCTCCGAGCCGGCGTGCATCGAGATCGCCGGCACCAGCTTGCCGTTGTCCTCGATCAGCGTCGCGACCTCGGTGAGGTGGGTGGCGTCGGTGCCGAGCATCATCGCCGTCACGTCGGTCATCGGAACGACCCAGGTCAGGCCGGTCTTGGTCGCCTGCGCGACGCCGAGGTTGATCTGAAGGTAACGGCCGCCCTTGCGGTTGTTGGTGTTGTTACCGCGAAGGTCCGAGGTCTGGATGAAGAGCATGTTGGTGTTGACGAGCGCGCCCGAGGTCGCGTCGACGTTCACGATGCGGCCCTGGTTGGCGCGGACGCTGTACGTCTTGACGCCCTGGATCGACTTGCGACCCTCGATCATCTTCTTCCACAGGATGCGGCCCGACGCGTTGGCGCCGGTCTGTCCGGTCGCGCCGATGTTGATGGCGCCGATCCAGGTGCCGTCGGTCTGCGGCTCGTCGTTGCCGGCCGTCCACGTGCAGATCGCCGTGTCCGGATCGTCCGCCGAGACGGTGCACTTGCCGCGCGTACGCTCTTCGTTCGGCTCCACGGCCGCGTCGAAGTTCTTCGCGATCTTGAAGCTGCCGTCGGTGTTCGCGGTGACGGTGATGTCGTTGATCCAGCCTTCGTCCGAGCCGTTGCCGTTGCAGCCGGCCCACATCGTCAGGTGGGTCACGCCGCCGACGTCGCTCACCGGCTCGCCGGCGCTGTCCGACTGGGTCATGTCGCAGTCATCATTGGTCTTGGCCATGATGAGGATCTGCGGCTTGCCGTCGGTGCCGTTGACCGACTTGGTGCCCGTGCCGGCGGTGACCGCAGCCTGGTTGCACTGCGCGTCGACGACCTTGGCCCAACGCTGCGTATTGTTGCTGCCGTTGATACGCGCGTTGTAGGTGACGAGCATGTTCTTGCCGCCATTGATCGGATAGATCTTGGCCTGGTTGTCGTTGCGGTAGTCCTGGCCCTGGTTCGACGTCACGAACAGCGGCGTGCCGTTCGAGGCGGCGCCCACGGTGTTGTCGGCGTTCTTCATCAGCGTGAAGGGGAAGCAGCCGAGCTGCGTGCGGTCGAACGCCTTGGGTCCGCCGGGGACGATGGCGTCGTTCTGCATCTGCACGAAGAGGCCGGTCTTGCCATCGGCGAACATGGCAACGACCGACTGCTCCTGCGATTCGTTGTTGCGGGTGCGCTTGAGACGGGTCACGCCTGTGCTGTCCGTCTGGACCGGCGCCTTGTTGGTCGTGCTGGCGGAGAAGACCTTATAGGTCTGCGGCGTGAAGTCCGCGCGCGCGTCCCCGCCCGCGAGCGTGAAGCCCGCCGCGAGTCCCATCATCACTGCCACTTTGCTCCTGGTCATGGTCGCTCACCTTTCGACGTCCCCACCCCGCTATGGGGACGCAAATCGCATCGTTGGGAGGGGCACAGTGCAGCGCACATGCCACCCTCGACTCGACGGCAGAACGCGTAGTTCCGTATTCCTACGCGGGGGTAAAGTCCCCACATCGCCGGTTGGAACCCCATGTCAACGCGGCTTTCCACTTGAGAATCAGACGAGTTGCGCGCGCCCGCGAATCGCTCGGGCGACTGCGGCGACGTGCACGCGGGAAGGCTACGGAGGGAGCGCAGGCGGCTATTCTTCGTCGGGGAGGATCTGCGGCAGATCGGCGGGCGAAAGATGCCGCGTGTGCAGCGCGATCGATTCCGAGTCGAACTTCTCGTTGCCGACGCGGAGCTCGTTGCGATGATGATCGCCCATCGCGACGGTGAGCTTGGCGAGCTCGTCGCGCGAGAGCTTGCGCGTGCGCCGCTCGTTGGCGATGAGCCAGCCCTCGACGACCTTCGACGTGTCGATGTGATGCTGGGTCAGAAGCGCGAGCAGGTTGTAGCGCGGCAGGCCCCCGTCTTGCGAGACCGGCTCGGCCTCCTCGAGCGTCGGCTTCTTGATCTGCAGCGCCAGCCGGTCGTCGCGATAGATGCGGATGCCGCCGCGCATCGGCTCGCCGTAGTAGGCGACGTTCTCCAGATCCTTTCCGTCGAGCTCGAGCCCTTCGTTCTCGACGAATGTCGGCGGCGTGCGATCGACGTAGACCATCACCGACGTGATCTTGTCGAAGTGCTGCCGATTGCCGAAGTCGGCCGGGATCACCGGGATCGCCTTGCCGCCGGTGATGCTGCCGAAGCGGAACATGAGCTGCTTGCCCTTTTCGCTGCGCAGCTCGGCGCCGGTCGCGATCAAGACCTGCGAGCTCTTCGGCCCCTGGACGTGGACTTCCTTGATGTGCATCGGATCGACGCCGACCGCGACGAGGAAGTCGTAAATGCGATAGCGGCGCTCTTTGCGCATCGTATAGCCGGGCGCGTGGCTGCCGGGCGCGATCTCGGCCGAGACCTTTTTGTCGACCCAGACCGGCTTGAGCGCGATCGGCAGCTCGCCGAAGCGCAGAAGGCCGGTCGGCTTGCCGTCGACGTAGACGACGGTGTCGCGCCAGCGGCCGGTGCCGCTGCCGTTGGCCTTCGTGCTCGTGCCGCTCGAGCCGCCGCCGTCGTCGTCGTCGCCGATGAGCGCGTGCGCCGCGGCGAGCTCGGCGGCGCGCGCAGCTTGTCGCGACGAGGCTTCGGCCTTTCCCACGAGTGGGTTGCGCCCGCGGTGACATCCAGCGGCGCCGCCGATCGCGAGCGCTACGACGGCGAGGCGATACACACGGAGGGTCATGGCCGGCAGCATGGTGCAGCCGCCGTTCCAGCGCCCGCTGCCGCGCCGGCGCTGCACTTGGGCCCATGTCTCGTGGGGCCCGAGGCCCCGACCTGGGGTCCGTAGCGCCACGGATCGGAGGGTCGGCGCGAGCAAAATCAGCAGCTTCAGTTCTGGCATGGCGGTCGCTTGAGAGCCCGTCCATGACGAAGAGATCCTGGGCGCCGAAGCTCGTGAGCCTTGGTTTGTCGTTCGCGCTCGTGGGCTGCCTCGGCTCCGCGCCGTCGGGCGGTAGTGGCGGCGCGGGCGGCGGCGGCGGCGGCACCGCCGGCAGCGGCGGCTCGGGCGGCGGTGGCAGCGGCGGCTCGGGCGGCACCGGCGGTTCGGGCGGCGGCGGCGGCGTCACGCCCGGCCTTCCGCTCGGCAATCTCTTGTGCACCGCGAAGCTCACGGTCGCGGGAACCTACGTACAGGGCAATCCACCGCCGTCGGATCTCGGCGGCGGCTGCTGGCCCGACGGCAGCTGGACCTTCACCGCCACCATCACCGACGACGGCGGCTGCCCGGCCGTGGCGCACAACCCGACGCTCGCGTCGCAGTATCAGGTGACGGTCGTGCAGGACGACGACTTCAACGACACGTTCACCTTCGTGAACGATCCGTCCAACATGTACACGCAGTTCGGAATCAACGCCGGCGACGGCGGCATTTGCACCGGTATCTTCGAGTGGACCAGCGACGACGGCTTCACCAACTTCGTGATGCAGCCGTCGCTGCAGGCGGACAACTCGCTCATTGGCAACGGCAACTACCAGGTCTTCGACGCCGACCAGCGCAACAACTGACCGATGGCAAAGCTGCTCGCGATCGGTGCGTTCTTCGGGCTCGCGATCATCTTCCTCGTGAGTGAGCTCGCGCACGACAAATCGAAGACGCCGGCGGTCGCGGCCGCAGCGCCGACGACGCCGCAGCCGCTGCCGGCGCTGCGAACGTCCGCGCCGACCGGCATCGCGACGGCCGCGGCGCCGGCGGCGGCAGCGAGCCCCGTCGTCGCCAAGCTCGCGCCCGACAGCCCGGTCCTGCGCAATCGCGTCGAGGAGCAGATTCCGCGGCAGCTCTATGCGGAGGCCGCGCGCTGCTATCACGGCGGGCTCGACAAGGACAAGCGGCTCGACCTCACCTATCACCTGCACGTCAGCGCCGGCGAAATCTCGGTAGGCGAGCTGCGCACCATCGAGAACACGCTCGACGACACGGCGCTCGAGCGCTGCATCCACGATCGCCTGCTGGCCAAGAAGTGGCGCGACGATGCGCTGCCCGATCTCGACGAGGACGACGATCTCTACATGCGCGTGGGCGAGCTGCAGAACAACGCGACGACGGCGTCGGCGGAGCGGTAGACCTTCTCAGCGGCGCGCGTGCAGCGCCGGCGTGGCGGCGTCGCGCAGCGGACGGTCGGGCGCATCGGTCTTGGCCCACACGTCGATGGCGAGCGCGGGAACCTCGCGGCCGCTGAAGTAGAACATCATCTCGCCGTGGTGATGCTGGGCGGCTGCGAACTCGACGCCGCCGTCGAGGTCCGCCTTCGACAAGCGCACCACGCGCTCGTCGCGCACGAGCAGATCGATGCCACGGATCTGGCCGGTCACGTCGGCCGACGCGGCCAGGAAGTCGACGAGGCGATAGCGCGGGTCTTCGCCCGGCTTGGGCGCGCGCACCGGATCGATGTTGCCCTCGAGGAGGTTGCGCTTGATCTTGGCCACCAGGCGACCGTCGACGTTGACGCGCACGCCGCGCTTGCCGTCGTCGTGGTTGTAGGGGATGCCGTCGAAGGCGTCGCCGTGCGCGTCGATGAGCGTCTGCGTGGCCGGGTCCCACTTCGGCACCTTGAGCTTGACGTAGACCGAGACGTCGGCGACGAACTCCGGCTTTTCGGCGCTGCGCAGACCGCTCGCCGAGTCCCACTCGATCCGCGGCCGGCCCGAGAGGTCGTTGGTGAAATCGAGCCCCAGGCTGTTGCGCGTGCGCCTCAGCTCCGCGCCGCTGATGGCGGCGAGCTGACCCTTGGCGCCGTACCAGTGGGTCTCCTTGATCGTCGAGCAGTCGACGCCGATGGCGCGGAAATAATCGCAGACGAGGACGTGATGCGCGCCGCCGTCGCGCTCGAGGATCTTCACCGTCGAGGGCATTTCGTTGTAGGTGAGCGAGGCGCGCGTCTCACCGTCGACGTAGACGATCGGATTCTTGTAGTGGACCCCGGCCTCTTCGGCGCCCTTACCACGATCACGATGACGGTTCTCGGGCTGGCTCTCGCTCGGCTGCGCGGCGGCGACGACTGCGGCGCCGTGGCTCGATGTATCTCGTTTGCACGCGGGCGTACCGACGACGACGAAGGCGAGAGCGAGGGCGCTTCGATTCATGGCGCAGGGTCAAAGCAAGGGATGGTCCATCGCGACGATCCGCGCGATCCACGCATTCTCTGGCGTTGCAGGCGCGTCTTCGGGGCCGCGGTGACGCGGACATGGCGACCTGGCCCCCCGAAGCGGAGGCTACGGACCCCGCGTCAACCGCATCAGATCGGCGAATTGTCGCG
>DASXOU010000290.1:0-6232 GCA_036494045.1 Polyangia bacterium
CCGGTTGACGAACAAGTAGGTCCCGCGCGAGGTGTTGGCGCTGTCGGCCGGCGAGCCGAGATAGGCCGCGACCGCGACGCCGCCCTCCTCGCCCGCGGCTTCGTGCAGCTTCGCCGGCGCGCGGCCACGGCCGAGCGCGACCCGCGCACGCTCCAGGCCCGAGGCGTGCGGCGGCAGATCGTGCGAGAGCCGCCCGTCGGAGCGCAGGCGAAAATGGACCGACGGAAACGCCAGCGCCAGGCGCAACACCGCCTCGGCGATGTGCGCGCTCTCGGTCGCCTCGCCGCGCATGAACTTCAGGCGCGCCGGGACGTTCACCAATAGATCGCGGACCTCGACGCGCGTGCCCACCGGCGCGCCGACCTGGCGCCCCTGCCCGGCGATGCCGCCTTCGGCGGTGAGCTCGTAGGCGCCGTCGCCGTCGGCGGCTTCGCGCGCGCGCGTCGTCAGCTTGAGCTTGGACACCGCCGCGATCGACGGCAGCGCCTCGCCGCGAAAGCCCATCGACAACAGCGTGAACAGATCGTCGATCGCCGTCAGCTTGGAGGTCGCGTGACGCTTGAGCGCCAGGTGCGCCTCGTCGGGCGTCATGCCGGCGCCGTCGTCGCTGACGCAGATGAGGCCGAGGCCGCCGCGCTCGACCTCGACTTCGATGCGTCGCGCGCCGGCGTCGAGCGCGTTCTCCACGAGCTCCTTGACCACCGACGCCGGCCGCTCGACCACCTCGCCCGCCGCGATCTGATCGGCGAGCTCGGGCGGCAGCACACGAATCCGCGACACGAGTAATTTTCTACCACGTAAACATTGTGCAATCCGCGCCATTCACTGTTGACTGTCGAAGGTCGACTGCCGACTATCTTGCGCATGCCGTCGAGCCGCAAAGTGCCCAAGAAAAAAGCGCTGGTGCAACGACCGCCATACGACCCCGAGCAGCGCGTCGTCGCCGTCACCGGGGCCCATGGCTTCATGGGCGCCGAGCTCATCAAGCGGCTCGAGCGCGACCGTCGCTATTACAAGGTGCTCGCCGTCGACATTCGCAAGCCGACGTTCCCGATGTCGAAGACGCAGTTCCACAAGATCGATCTGACGATGCCGACGGCGGACGCCGACCTGGCCGCGGTGTGGAAGCGCGAGGGCGTCGACACCGTCGTGCACGCGGCGTTCTTGTCGACGCCGACGCACGCCAACGCCTGGGCGCACGAGCTCGAGAGCATCGGCACCATGCACGTCCTCAACGCCTGCGCCGAGACCGCGGTGCGCAAGCTGGTCGTCTGGTCGCAGACCGTGGTCTACGGCGCGCATCCGCTCAATCCCAACTTTTTGTCCGAGGAGCACGAGCTGCGCGGGCACCTGTCGCGCTCGCGCTTCGTCAAAGACAAAGTGGAGGTCGAGCGGCAGGTGCGGCGCTTCCGAATCGAGCACGACGATACGATCGTCACGACGCTGCGCACGGCGGCGACGTTGGGGCCGCGCATTCGCAACTTCGCCACGCGCTTCTTCGCGCGGCCGGTGGCGCCGACGCTGATGGGCTACGACCCGCTCATGCAGCTGGTGCACGAGCGCGACGTCATCGACGCGTTCTGCCTCGCCGTCGACAACGACTTCGCGGGCGAGTTCAACGTCGTCGGCGAGGGCGTGCTGCCGTACTCGACGATCCTGGCGATGATGGGCAAGGTGCCGCTGCCGCTGCCGCATTTTTTGGCGCGGCCGCTGAGCCGGGCGCTGTGGGCGACGCAGGTGTTCGACTCGCCGCCGCACTTTCTCGATTTCTTGCGCTTCTTGTGTGTCGCCGACGGCGGCAAGGCGCGGCGCGTGATGGGCTTTGCGCCGGTGCACGACATCAAGTCGACGATTTTGGATTTCCTCGGCGTCGGTGCGGCGGAGCTGCATGAGGGCGGCGGCGCGACGTTGCAGCAACCGGTGGCGGGAGGCGTGTGATGGGCAAACAGATTCTGGGAGACGATCCGTTCGCGACGACGGAGGCGGAGGCGGAGGCGCCGATGCCGCCGCCGCCGCCGGTGACGGTGCGGGCGAAAGAAGCGGAACCCGAGCGGGAGCAGAAGCGGGAGCAGGAGCGGGAGGGGGAAGCTTCCGAGACGTATTCGCATGACGCGAAAGCTCCAGCTTCGGAATATGGGCCCTCGATCGATCGGCCGGCGCCGGGTGGGCATCGGCACGGGATCGTCGAGGAAGTGAAGCACATCGAAAAGAGCGTGCGCGATCGGATCCTGCCGGCGCGTACCGAAGAGCAGCCCGAAGAGCGCAACAAGCTGCCGCTCGAGTTCGTGTGGCAGCGCTGGCGCAAGCTGGCGATGCGCGATCGCTCCGACGTCGTCGACGAGTTCGGGCGCGATCCCAACGTCGCCCGGCGCGTCGATCCGCTGCTCGAGTTCCTCTACAAGACCTACTTCCGCGTCGAGACGCGCGGGCTCGGCCACATCCCCGACGAAGGGCGCGCGCTCATCGTCGCCAATCACTCGGGCACGCTGCCGTACGACGGCGCCATGATCATGCACGCGGTCAAAGAGGAGCATCGCGCGCGGCGCGCGGTGCGTCCGCTCGTCGAGGATTTCGTGTTCCACTTCCCGTATCTCGGGACGCTGATGAACCGCATCGGCGGCGTGCGCGCGTGCCCGGAGAACGCCGAGCGGCTGCTCGTGCAGGATCAGCTGGTCGCCGTGTTTCCCGAAGGCATCAAGGGCATCGGCAAGCTGTACAAGGAGCGCTATCAGCTGCAGCGCTTCGGGCGCGGCGGATTCGTCAAGCTGGCGCTCAAGTGCGACGCGCCGATCATTCCGACGGCGGTCGTCGGCGCCGAAGAGATCCATCCGATGGTCTCGAAGGTCACCTGGCTGGCCAAGTCGTTCGGCATTCCGTATCTGCCGGTGACGCCGACGTTCCCGTTCCTCGGGCCGATTGGGCTCGTGCCGTTGCCGACCAAGTGGTTCATCGCGTTCGGCGAGCCGCTCTACTTCAACGCCGAGTACGGCGCCGACGGGGCCAACGATCGCATCCTGGTCAACAAGCTCGCCGAGCAGGTGCGCGTGCGCATCCAGGAAATGATCGACGGCCTCCTGAAGACGCGAAAGTCGATCCTCTTCGGCTAGCGCTACATCACCGGCGCGCCGTCGGGAAGCGTGACGTCGTTGCGTTTGCACACGTACTCGACGAACTTCCGGCCGCCAGGATCGAGCTGATTCCACGCCTCGCCGGCGCCGGCGGCGTCTTGCTTGAAGCAGCTCGATGCGCCGACGATGCGCCAGGCCTTGCTCACACCGGCCGCGGCGTGCGGGCGGGCGAGCGCGATCGCTTCGTCGTACCGACCGTGGATGTAGGCGTCGGCAGCGGGCGCGAGCGGATCGTCGGCGGCGGGCGGACTGCTTTGCGCGACGACGACGGCGTGGCGGTGGTGTGCGACACCCGCGATGACGATTACGACGCCCGCGACGACGGCGACGGCGGCGACCTTGAGCGCAGGGAACATGATGCGTCTCCTCCGGCGATGGGGGCGAGCGCGCGACGGGCGCGCTCGCGATCGATTTCGCGCGACAATCGCGCGCGCAGTTGATCGAGCGCTTCTTTGAGCCGCCAGCGCACCGTGCCGGCGGGCACGCCCTGGCGACGCGCGATCTCGGCGGCGGAGGCGCCCTCGAAGTAGCGCATCAGCACCGTCGAGCGGTAGGGCTCTTCGAGCTCGCCGACCATCTGCGCGATGCGGCGAAGGATCTCCGCTTTTTCGAGCAGGCGATCGGCGGTGTCTGCGTCGCGCGGCTCGTCGGCGAGCTCGCGCGCTCGGCGGCGCGCGTCGGCGCGGGAGCGCGTGTGCACCAGCCGGCGCATGACCTCGGCGAGCCAACCGCGCAACGTCGTGGACGGATCGGGCCGTTGGCGCAGTGCTTGAACCCAGACGTCTTGCGCGACATCGTCGGCGCTGCTGCCGTCGCGCGCCAGGCGCGCGGCTACGCGCCGCACCCAGCCAGCCTCGCGCAGGAGCGCGGCGGCGAGATCGTCGGCGTCCCCATCCATCGCTGATAGTCTGCCGCGGAAGCGGCGAGCGTTGGAAAAATCAGCGGGCGGCGAGGAGCTCGCCGTCGCGGGTGCGGCTGCCGCCGAGCGCGCGTAGCCCCGCGGCCGCGTGAATGAGAATGAGCGCCCACAGAAAGCGCTCGCCGCCGATGAGCACGTCGACGAGATCGAGCGGTCGTTGCCCGGAGAGCAGAAACGTGACGTCGCTCGCGACGCCGGCGACGAGCAGCGCCAGCGCGACGGCGGCGTTGAGCTGCAGCGCGAGAATCAACGCGCGCGACGCACCGCCGCCGCCGAGCGCGCGGAAGAGAACGATCGTAACGCCCGTGAGCTCGGCGAAGATGAGGAGGATCCACGCCACGTCGGAGTGCTCGATCGGTCCCGGCCACATCGCCTCGTCGACGCAGGTCTCGAACGCGGTCCAGGCGAACACGGCGAGAATGACCAGTGACGCGATGCGCGCGACGCTGGCGGCGATTGCGCGTCCGTGCTTGCGCGACGCGGCCACCACCGCCGACACGTCGCCGAACTGCGCGATGGCGCGACGCGCGGCTTCGTCGTCGCCGCAGCCTTCGACGCGGGCGATGCGCGCCGCGTCCTCGACGAGGTGCGCCGCAGTCTCGTCGACGAGCGGCTGCGTCGGCCGTCCGGCGCGCGCGAGCGCCTCTTCGAGCTGGCGCACGTAGCTCGCGATCAGATCGAGGTCATCCATGGATCAGCTCTCCCTCCTGGTTGCGACGCGCGCCGAGCGCCCACAGTCCGGCGACGCTTTGCACGAGCATCAACAGCCAGGCCGGCTCGATCATCCACACGAGACCGAACAACGAGTGGTGATTGCTGAGCGTCTGGCGGCCATCGACCAGGAGCTGCGTCGAGATCAGCGCCGCCGCCAGCGCGCCGTTGAGCGCCGGGATGATCGACAGCGCGCCCGACCGCGTCTGCCCGCGCAGCGCACGAAACAGGAAGTAGCTGACGAGACCGAGATCGCAAAACATGAAACAGAAGACGAACATGAAGTCGGTGAATTCGAGGCCGCGATCGACGACGTCGGTGACGACGCCCCAGCCCAAGACGGCGAGGAGCAGGATCGAGCTCATGCGCGCGATGCTGGCGGCGAAGGCGCGGCCGTTCTTGCGCGACGCGGCGACGACGGACGACACGTCACCAAAGCGGGCGATGGCGCGACGCGCGGCTTCCGCGTCGCCGCAGCCCTCGGCGCGGGCGATGCGCGCGGCGTCCTCGGCGAGGTGCGCGGCCGCTTCGCCGGCCAGCGGCTGCACCGGCCGTCCGGCGCGCGCCAGCGCCTCTTCGAGCTTGCGAACATAGGCGGCGATCAGATCGAGCTCATCCATGCGCACCTCCCAGGACCGCGTTCATCACGCGGCTGAACGCGGCCCACTCGTCCTTCTGCTCGGCGAGCGCGCGCTCGCCCTTCTTGGTCAGCGCGTAGACCCGCCGCCGCCGCTCGCCGGCCGGCTCGTGCCACGACCCGCGCACGAGGCCGTCCTCCTCGAGCCGATGCAGCGCCGGATAGAGCGTGCCGGTGGCGAGCGCCAATTCACCATCGGAGCGCGCCTGCAGCCATTCGGCGATGGCGTAGCCGTGGCGCGGACCGCGCGCCAGCGACGCCAGCAGCATCGCGTCGAGGTGTCCCTTGAGCGTCTGCCCGCGCATAGGTAGTAATCCTATACATCGCGTTGCTACTTGTCAAGCGCGCGGACCGGATCGCCGACGCGGACGACGCCGTTGCCGTCGGGGATGGCGTTGATGCCGAACCAGGTCTTGTGGTCGCGCGTGCGCAGCCGCGCCAGCGTGCGCAGCGGCTCTTTGGTGATCGCGGCGCTGTCGGGATCGACGCCGGGGATGCTGCAGCGCGCGCACGGCTTGGGTGTCCGCAGCGTGAGCGCGCCGTCGCCGATCGCAATCGCGCGCCACGCATCCTCGGCCCACGCGTCGGCGCCGGTGACCACGAGGTTGGGGCGAAAGCGGCGCATGTCGACGGCGCCTGACGCGGAGCCCAAAGCGACGATCGATGCGCGGTTGGCGATCAGCAAAGGAAAGCCGTCGGCAAAGCTGACCACGTCGCCGTCGCGCGCGTACTCGGGATCGACGGCCCGCCGCGCGTCGTCGGGCATGCACACGAGCTGCGTGCCGGCGCCGAGCGCGCGCGCGAACCAGCCGCTGCCGGCTTCGTGGCGCACGGCGG
>DASXOU010000291.1:0-4124 GCA_036494045.1 Polyangia bacterium
TCTGATCTTCCTGTGAATTGTTCTTCAGTGGCTGCGCGTGAGCTCGGCGGCCTCTTTTTGGCCGGCCACCGACTCGACGACGACCACGTCCGCCGTCGCGTGCGCGTGCTGCGCCTCGTCGAGGTAGATCTCGAGCGCGCGCCGCGCCGACAGCCGCCCCGTCGAGCGCCCCGGCGGCACCAGCGCGTAGCGCGCCAGCGACAGCTTGCCCACCTTCTCGGCGACGAGCCGGGAGGCCTCGCGCGCCGCCTTCTCGTCGAAGCGATCGGCCGCGCCCAGCCCGACGAGCAAGAGGCGCGCGAACGGCAGCCGCTTGCCCGGCGGATACATCGTCGCCTCCCCCCACTTTCCGGCGACGCGCGACGACTGCAGGAGGCGCGACAGCCGCCCGCACAAGCGCCAGTCGCACAACCCCGCCGCGCCGCGCAGCGGCCGCTCGTCGGCGAAGAACGGCAACACCAACGTCTCGGGAACGCTCTCGGCCGCGTCCCACTTTCCCAGATCGCTCGCGAGAAACGAGACGTTCATTTTTTCCCGAGCTCCTCGCGACAGCGATCGAGGATGCCGTTGACGAACGCGGACGACTCGTGCGTCCCGTAGCGCTTGGCGATCTCGATGGCCTCGTTGATCGCCACCTTCGCCGGCACGTCGTCGGCATACTTGAGCTCGTAGAGCCCGAGCCGGATCAAGTTGCGATCGACGCGCGCCATCCGCTCGAGCCGCCAGTTCTTCGACGCGCCCTGAATCTGCGCGTCGAGCTCGCCCAGGTGCTCGCGCACGCCGCGTACCAGCCTCTCCGCGAACGGCTGGATCTCGCCGAGATCGGCGACGCTCGCGCCCTCCGCCTCCGCTGACGCCGCGAAGTTCTTCCAGTACATCGCGATCGCTTGATCGTCGCTCAGCGCCTGCACGTCGAGCTGATAGAGGATCTGCAGCGCGAACTCGCGCGCGCGCCGTCGTGTGCCCATCGCCGTCACGCGCTCGCGTCCAGCCGCTGGTAGAGCGCCGCCATGTCGAGCGCGGCCTCGGCGAACGACGCGCCATGGCCGACGCGCTCGAGCGCCTGCTCCACGTTCTCGACGGTGAGGACGCCGAAGATCACCGGCACCTTGGCCTTCATCGCCACCTTGCCGACGCCGTAGGCGGCGTGCCCGGCGACGAGCTCGTAGTGCGACGTCGCGCCGCGAATGACGCAGCCGACGCAGATGATCGCGTCCCAACCGCCCGCGTCGGCCAGGCGGCGCGCCACCGCCGGGATCTCGAACGCGCCCGGCACCTCGGCGACCAGGATGTCGCCGTCGGCGACGCCACGCGCGCGCAGCGTGTCGCGCGCGCGCGCGACCAGCGGCTCGACGATGAAGGCGTTGAAGCGCGCGGCAACGATCGCGACCTTCACGGACGTTCCTTGTGCTCGACCGAGAACAGGTGCCCTTCGCGATCGCGCTTGTCGCGCATGAGCGCCACGTTGTGCCGCGTCGCCGGCATCTCCAGCGGCACGCGCTCGACGACGCACATGCCGTAGCCTTCGAGCCCGGCAATCTTCTTCGGGTTGTTCGTCAGGAGCCGGAGATTGCGCACGCCGAGCGCCGACAAGACCTGCGCGCCGAGCCCGAAGTCGCGCAGCTTGTGCTCGCGCCCGGCGACGCGCGCCGACTCTTCGTGCAGCACGTGCGCCTTGAAGTCGCCGAACAGCGTGTGTCGCCCCGACGGGATCACGTAGAGCAGGACGCCGCGCCCTTCGCGCTCGATCGCTTGCAGCGCCGCCGCCAGCTGCGCGCCGCAATCGCACGCCGCCGAGCCGAACACGTCACCGGGGAAGCACGCCGTCTGCACGCGCACCAGCACCGGATCGCCCGAGCCGACGTCGCCGAGCGTGAGCGCCAAATACTCGGTCTTCTCCACCGGCGTCGCGTACACGTGCGACACGAAGCCCACCGTCACGCCCGGCAGCGTGGGCACCAGCGGCGCCGTCGCCCGCTTCTCGACCAGCGACTCCTGCTGCAGCCGATACTCGATCAGATCGGCGATCGACAAGATGCGCAGCCCATGCTGCGTCGCGAACTTCTCGAGATCGGGCATGCGCGCCATCGATCCATCGTCGTTCATGATCTCGCAGATCACGCCGGCCGCCGACATGCCGGCCAGGCGCGCCAGATCGACCGATCCCTCGGTCTGCCCCGTGCGCACCAGAACGCCGCCGCGCTTGGCGCGCAGCGGAAACACGTGGCCGGGCGTGATCAGATGCTCGGGCCGCGCGTCCTCTTTGACCGCGGTCAGGATCGTCGTCGCGCGATCCTTGGCGCTGATCCCCGTCGTGACGCCGTGGCGCGCCTCGATCGACACCGTGAACGCGGTGCCGAACGGCGAGCCGCCGCCCTTGCCCGCCGACTGCAGCGGCAGCTCGAGCGCGTCCGCTTTCTCCTCGGTCAGCGTCAAGCAGATGAGGCCGCGGCCGAACTTGGCCATGAAGTTGATCGCCTCGGGCGTCACCTTCTCGGCGGCCATGGTCAGGTCGCCCTCGTTCTCGCGATCCTCGTCGTCGACGAGGATGACCATCTTGCCGGCGCGGATGTCGTCGAGCGCATCGACGACGCGCGCGATCCTCTCTTTGGAAGTCATCGCTTATATCCTTCTACGAGCTTCTCGACGTACTTGCCGATCAAATCTACTTCCAGGTTCACCGGCGCGCCCGCGCCCTTTTGCGCCAGCGTCGTCGCCGACTGCGTGTGCGGAATCAGCGACACCGTGAAGCTCTCGGCGTCGACGCCGTTCACCGTCAAGCTGATGCCGTCGACGGCGATGGAGCCCTTCTCGATCACGTAGCGCAAAAGCTCGCCCGGCGCACGCACCGTCACATCGACGGCCTCGGCGCGCGGCGCCACCTGCACGATGTGCCCGACGGCGTCGACGTGCCCGGCGACCATGTGCCCGCCCAGCCGATCGCCGAGCCGCAGCGGCCGCTCCAGGTTCACGCTCGCGCCGGCGCCGAGCTTGCCCAGCGTCGTCCGCGCCACCGTCTCCGGCCCGACGACGGCCTCGACCTCGCCGCGCCGCCACGCCGTCACCGTCAGGCACACGCCGTCGACCGCGAGCGAAGCGCCGAGCGGCTGCTCGTCGTCGAGAAGGGACGCCGAGACCGTCAGCCGAAGCGCCTGCTCCGACGGCAGCGCCTCGAGCGCGCGGATCTTCCCGACATCTTCGACAATTCCGGTGAACATCGACGAGAACCTAGGCGTTTCTTAGCACGTCTCCGACGACGAGGATATCATCGCCGAGCCGGCGCGTCGAAACCGCGCCCAGGCGCCACGCCGCCGCCATCTTGGTCGGCCCGTCGACGCCGATGAGCGGCACGCCGCCGGCGCCGATCAGCTTGGGCGCCACGAACAGCGCCACTTCATCGGCGAGCCCGGCCGCGAGGAAGGCGCCGTGCACCTGACCGCCGCCCTCGACGAGCAGCGACAGGATCTCGCGCCGCCCCAGCTCCTTGACGATCGCCTTGGGATCGACACGCCCGTGCTTGCCGGGCAGCCGCACGATCTCGGCGCCGCGCTTCTCGAGGCGCCTGGCCCGCGCCGCGTCGGCATCGTGCGCGCAGATGACGATCGCGCCCGGCAGGCACTTCGCATCCGGCGGCACGGTCAGCCGCCCGTCGAGGATCACGCGTTTCGCGTCGCGGCCGCGCCCCGACGGCAGGCGCGTCGTCAGCGCCGGATCGTCGAGCCGCACCGTGTGCGCGCCGACCAGGATCGCGTCGGCGGCGTCGCGCATGCGATGCGACTCGAGCCGCGACAGCTCGCCCGACACCCACCTGGCGTCGCCGCCGCGCGCCGCCAGCCGCCCGTCGAGCGTCACCGCCGCCTTCAACGTCACCCACGGCCGCTTCTCGTCGAGCCACATCAGATACGGCCGATTGATCGCGCGGCACTCGTCGCCGAGCACGCCCGCCTCGACGCGAATCCCGGCGCGCGCCAGCTGCTTCAGGCCCGCGCCGGCGACGCGCGGATTGGGATCCTTCATGCCCACGACCACGCGCGCCACCTTGGCCGCGATCAGCCGATCGGTGCATGGCGGCGTGCGCCCGTGAAATCCATGCGGCTCGAGCGTCACGTACACGGTCGCCCGCG
>DASXOU010000292.1:0-2062 GCA_036494045.1 Polyangia bacterium
GCGACGGCCGAGGAATCGTACTTCGTCAAGTGCGACGGGACGACCAATACGGCGGAGTCGCGGCAGGCGGGACAAATGATCATCGAGGTCGGCGTCGCGCCGGCGATCCCGACGGAGTACATCATCTTCAACGTCGTGCAGAAGATGTCCGAGCACGCGGGGGAGGCGGAGTAAACGATGGGGCAGAACGACAGCAGCGGCGGCGGCAACAACCCGGGCAAGCGGTACGAGGCGTTCGGCGCCTACTACTTTCGCGTCGACCTCTACAAGCCGGGCAGCAACGACGTGATGGGCTCGTACCCGTTTCGCAGCTGCTCCGGGTTGAAGTCGGAGTCGGCGGTGGTCGAGCTCGAAGAGGGCGGCTTCAACGGAACGACGCGCAAGCTGATCGGCCGGACGAAGTTTCCCAATATCGTGCTGAAGCAGGGGCTGTGCACGCCGAACTCGGATCTGTGGAAGCTGCGCAACACGTTCTTGAATGACGGCGCGGCCAAGGATCTCGACACCAACAAGAAGGGGCGGCAGACGCCGGGGCGCATCAGCGGAATGATCACGCAGATGGGGCCGAACGGCGCCGAGGCGAAGTGGCTCTTCAGCGGCGGTTGGGTGTGCAAGTGGGAAGGGCCCGACCTCGACGCGACGAAGAACGAGGTCTCGATCGAGAGCATCGAGATCGCGCACGAGGGCTTGATGATGCTGGCGGGGACGGAGGCCAAGTAGCGTGGCCGAGCGCGCCTCCATGCCGACGTTCGTGCCGCGTACCGTCGCCTCGTTCGAGCGGGCGGCGACGGCGGTGGCGCGTCGCGTGGCGGCGCCGGTGCGGATGCTGGCGACGCGGGCGCTCTCGTTTGCCGATCGGCTCATGGGCAGCTGGGCGGGCGCGGGTCCGACGGTGGGCGGGCTCGACGTCGGCGTGCGGCCGGCGATGCGGACGGCGGCGCGCGGCGGCGGGATGCCGATGCCGCGGCCGTGGTACGAGGTCGACGCCGTCGAGGACGTGATCTGGCCGCAGGCGGCGGCGGCGGCGAGGGCGACGGACGCGCCGGGCGGGACAGCGAGCGCGGCGGCGAGCGGCGCGGCGAACGTGACCGTGGCCGCCGAGCGCGGCGCGGCGATCGCGCGCACGAATGTGACGGCGCCGCCGGAGGTGGCAGCGCGCGCGACAACGTCGACGCCGAGTGCGACGACGTCGGCGCCGGCGGTGGCGAGCACGGTGAAGCCTGCGCCGGCGTCGACGGCGAGCGCACCGGCGGCGGACGCGACGGCGACGACGGACGCGGCCGGTGCGGCGAGCGTGGACGCAAACGCCGTTGGCGGCGATGCGGGCGTGGTGCGCGAGCGCGTTACGGGCGACGACGTGCGCGTGGCCGAGGCGCTCGGCCTGCGCGCGGCGACGGTCGCGCCGGCGCCGGTGGTGACGGCGCCGATCGCGCGCGCGACGACGCCGCTCGGACGGGCGCTCGCGCACGCGGCGTGGGTGGACGCGCAGCTGCACACGATCGCGGCTGCGACGACGGAGACGGCGACGCGCGCGGTCGCGGGGTACGTGTTCGTGGCGCCGGCCGATGCGGCGACGGTGGCGCGTGATGAGCGGCAGGCGCGCACGCTCGCGGAGTCGCGCGCGGCGGTGACGGGCGAGCCGACGGCGAGAGCAGCGGCGGCGACGAGCGCGGGCGTGGCGGCGTGGTCGGCGTGGATGCCCGATCCGCGGCTGTCCGAGCTGCTGCCGACCGTGGCTGCGCAGCGCGTGACGACGTTCGTGACGCAGCTGGCGGGCGTCGAGGCCGCCCGCGACGTGGCGGCGTTGCCGCTCGCGACCACGGCGGCGACGCCGGCGATCGAAGCGGCGCGGGCGCCGACGACGCGCGCGCTGGCGGCGCCGGCGCCGACCTACGTTGCGCTGCCGGCGGTGTCGTGGCGGCCGGGCGCAGCGGCGGCGCGGAGCGAGCAGCTCGGCGCGCGCGTGGATGCGCGTGGTGCGGTGGCGTGGGGCGAGCCGCCGGCGCCCACGAGCGTGGCGGTGCCGCGCGGGACGGCGAGCGCGACGGCGGCGACGACGACG
>DASXOU010000293.1:0-9860 GCA_036494045.1 Polyangia bacterium
CGAAGACGACGACGAAGCCGGCGAGGACGAGGCGATCGCGGCGGCGATCGGGCGCGGCGAAGAACGACGGGCCGTGGCGATCGGGCTCGGGCGGGGTGACGGTGCCGCCGAGCTCGGCGGGGCGCCACTCGGGCGGCGCCAGCCAGGCCCAGAGCTTGTCGCGCAGGCGGCCGGCGCGGTGGGCCATGACGGCGACCTCGAACCAGCGGTGCAGGTTGGCCCAGAGCGGGTTGAACGTGCCGATCGGCTTGACCAGGCCGTAGACGCACTCGTCGCTCTCGGGCTCGAAGGTGCCGAAGAGCTTGTCCCAGACGATGAGCACGCCGGCGTAGTTGCGATCGATGTAGCGCGGGTTGACGGCGTGGTGCACGCGATGGTGCGACGGCGTGTTCATGAACGACTCGAGCGGGCCGAGTCGCCCGACGAGGCGCGTGTGCACGAAGAATTGGTAGAGCGTGTTGAGCGTGCTCATCAAGAGGAACGCCGCCGGCGGAAAGCCGGCGAGCGCGAGCGGCAGATAGAAGACCCATTCGGTGAGCGGCTGGCCGAACCAGCTCTGCCGAAGCGCGACCGAGTAGTTGTACTCCTCGGACGAGTGGTGGACGACGTGGCCGGCCCACAAGAGGTTGATGCGGTGAGCGGCGCGGTGGAACCAGTAATAGAAGAAGTCGACGGCGAAGAAGAGGACGATCCACATGGCGACCGAATGCGTCGACAGCGTCGTGAAGCGGAAGCGCGCGAAGACCGCGGCGTAGATGCCGAAGGTGATGGGGATGGTGAAGGCGGCGATGATCTGCGAGCCGATGCCGTTGCCCAGGTTGCCGACGGAGTCGGCGAAGCGATAGACGGCCTCGCCGCGACGGCGCGCGAGCCACAGCTCGCCGAAGATGAAGGTGAGGAAGATCGGGATCGAGAGGACGATGAGGATCGAATCCATGGTGCGGCTCCGTGGTTGCTCGAATTATCGACTCATCAGTCGATAATTCCCTTCAGCACGAACGCCTGCGCTTCTTGACACCAATGGCGCAGGTTCGGACGGTTGCCGTCGCTGTCGACGAGCTCGCGGGCGAGACGGTCGTAGGCGCCGGCGATCATGACCGCGACCTGGTGGCTGTGAAAGTCGCGCCGATAGATGTGGTGCTGCTTGCCCCAGTCGAGGCTCTCGAGGATGACGGCGTAGGTGCGCTTGGCGAAGGCGTCCATGAGATCGGCGAAGGCGACGGAGAAGCCGCCGCGCAGGATCAAGCGCACCAGATCGCGGTTGGCCCAGATGAAGTCGAAGATGTCTTCGTCGCGCTGCAGCCACAAGGCCAGGAATTGATCGCGCGTCGGCGGACGTTTCTCGTCGGTGATGAGGGGGCGGGCGACGAGCGCGCCGAGCCGCGCCAGCAGGCCCTCGATGAGTTGGCGGAAGATGTCTTCCTTGGACGTGAAGTATTGATAGAAGGCGCCTTTGGAGCGGTGGGCGCGCGCGACGATGTCGTCGATGCGCGTGGCCTGCACGCCGCGGCGCGCGAACTCGGCCTCGGCGGCGGCGAGGAGCTCGATGCGCAAGTTGGGATCGACGGGACGCGCCATTATCGACTCGCCAGTCGATAACTATCGCAGCGCGGCGGGAGTGTCAAGCCGGGAGTAGCGGGGTGGGGATGCGCGCGCTAGACTGCGCGTACAAGATCGTGGCTGAAAATCGACCCAAGACCCGGAAATTGCCGGTGGTCGGCGGAAAGCGGCGCTGGCTCAAGTGGGTGCTGTTCCTGAGCCTGTCGGGCCTGGTGCTGGCCGGCGTCGGGTTGATCGGGATGTTCCTGATTCTGTCGGCGGATCCGGATCTGCCGAAGATCGACGCGGTCTCGGATTATCGGCCCAAGGTCGTCACCAAAGTGATGTCGGCCGACGGCGAGCTCATCGGCGAGATCTACGAGGAGCGGCGCACGGTGGTGCCGCGCGAGAAGATCCCGCCGGTGATGATCCACGCCATCGTCGACGCGGAGGACGCGCAGTTCTACGAGCACGGCGGGGTCTCGTACTGGGGGATCGTTCGCGCGCTCGTCGACGACTTGAAGCCGGGGGCGCACGTGCGCGGCGCTTCGACGCTGACGCAGCAGCTGGTGCGCAACTTGATCCTGAAGAACTTCGCGCGCTCGGGGTTCGCCGGCGTCAAGCGCAAGGTGCAGGAGATGATCCTGGCCAAGCGGCTGGAGACGAAATTATCGAAGGATGAAATCCTTTATTTGTATTTGAATCAAATCGAGTTTCCCTATCAGCGGTTCGGCGTGGAAGAGGCGGCGCAGTTCTACTTCGGCAAGTCGATCAGCGACGTCGACGCCGGCGAGGCGGCGCTGTTGGCGTCGCTGCCGAAGGGGCCGAGCGAGATCGATCCGTGGAAGCATCCCAAGCGCGCCAAGGAGCGGCAGAGCTACGTGCTGTCGCAAATGGAGCGATACGGCCATTTGAAGCCGGCCGAGGCGCAGCGTTTCGCGGAGATGCCGATTCGGCTGGTGAAGCAGTCGGAGCCGGCGGTGGGGACGGCGCCCGAGTTCGTCGACGAGGTGAAGAAGGTGCTCGTCGAGAAGTACGGGGCCAAGAAGCTGGCGACGCTCGGGATCACGGTGGTGACGACGTGCGATGCGCGCATTCAGAAGCTGACGCGGCAGGCGGTGGAGAAGGGGCTGGTGGATCTGGATGCGCGGCAGGGGTATCGGAAGCCGCTGGCGCATTTGAAGACGCCGCAGCAGATCGCGGCGCACGAGAAGAAGCTGGCGAAGGATTTTCCCTCGGGGCCGTCGCGGGACAAGATCGTCGAGGGCGTGGTCACGGAGCTCGTCGTCGACGGAAAGTCCGTGCTGGGCGGCGTGCCGGTAGCGACGCCTCCGTCGGGGACGCAATATCGGTCGCGCGCGGGGCGCACGCCGGCGGAGAAGCGGCCGGACAAGTCGGACGCGCCCGCCGCGACGGCGCCGGCGGATCACGCGCACGATAACGACGGCGCGACGGTGTCGTTGGGGGCGACGCAAGGGTGGCTGCCGTTGCCGGCGGGGATCGATCGCTACAATCCCAAAGGGGTGACGGCGGATCGGCGGTTTGCCGTCGGCGACGTGATTCGCGTTCGCGTGATCGATTATCCGAAGGACAAGCCGGCGATTCTGGCGCTCGAGCTGGGGCCGCAGGCGGCGGTGGTGGTGATGGATCCGAACACGCGCGAGGTCAAAGCGATCGTGGGCGGATATGGATACAAGCCGGGCGGGTTCGATCGCGCGTTGCAGGCGAAGCGACAGCCGGGATCGTCGTTCAAGCCGTTCGTGTATACGGCGGCGTTCGCGACGGAGAAGTGGACGCCGGCGTCGGTGTTGATCGATGGGCCGCAGACCTACGTGTCGCCCGGGCTGGCGCCGTGGAAGCCGCAGAACGCGGAGAAAGAGGAGTTCCTGGGGCCGGTGCGACTTCGTGTCGCACTCGCGAAATCGCTGAATACGGTGGCGTCGCAGCTGGTCGACACGTCGCGCGGCGGCGTCGATCCGACGGTGGTGGCGGCGCTGGCGCACGATTGCGGGATCGAGTCGAACCTGGAGGCGAACCCGAGCCTGGCGCTGGGCACGTCGGTGGTGTCGCCGTTCGAGATGACCAACGCGTATGCGACGTTCGCGGCGGGCGGCAAGCGGATGATGCCGCAGCTGATGAAGCGGATCGGCGGCGACGATTATCCGCCACCGTCGACGCAGGCGGTGCAGGCGATCAAGCCGGAGCTGGCGTTTCTGATCACGAAGGTGATGGAATCGGTCATCGACGAGGGAACGGCGGCGTCGGCGCGCGGCAAGCTGGGGCGGCCGGCGGCGGGCAAGACGGGGACGACGAACCTCGACAAGAAGCGGCCGGACGCGTGGTTCATGGGCTTCACGCCGAACCTGGTGACGGGCGTGTGGGTCGGGTTCGACGACATGCACGACCTCGGGCGCGGCGAGCAGGGCGCGCGCGCGGCGCTGCCGATGTGGGTCGAGATCATGCAGGGCGCGCTCAAGGGCGTGCCGCCGCAGCCGTTCATACAGCCGCCGGGCGTGGTGGTGCAGAAGATCGATCCGAAGACGGGGCTCTTGGCGCCGCCGGGCGGGGCGGCGATCGACGAGGTGTTCCTCGAAGGGACGGCGCCGACGCAAATGGCGCCGGCGGCGGGCGAGGCCAATCCCGACACGTTCATCACCGACCAGGCGCAATAGCGGAATAGGCGCGGCCCGCTCGCGTTTTGCGAGTGGAGGTGATGATGAAACGGATGGTGTTGGTGATGGCGCTGGCGTTGGCGAGCGGGCCGGTGGGCGCGTCGGCGGCGACGGAGACGCGGACGGTGGTGCAGCGGCGCGGCGTGTTCGATCTGGTCGGCGGCAAGACCGATCTACGCGCGGTCTGCGCGGGGCGGGTGCCGGTGGCGCTGGAGATTCGGCGCACGGCGGGCGACGTGGCGGCGGCGATGTTCAGCGGCTGGTGGTACACGCCCGTGCATCTGCGCGTGACCTGCACGGGGCCGTAAGGGCGCATTTCGGCACGCGCGGATGGCGGCGTGGAACTTTCGGCGCGCGCGGCTGTCCATCGTGACATGGCGGCGGTGCTGGCTCCGTGGCCGTTTCTCGACGGTGGCGCGTCGGCGGTGCAGGTGGCGACGATCTTCGACGGCGCGACGGTCGAGGAGGCGCTGTTGTGGCGCGGCGGCGCGCGCGGCGTGCGGCTCGCAGAGGGCGAGCTCGAGGTGCGGGCGGCGCCCGACGGCGGGTACGAGCTGGTCGTGGGGCGGGCGTGCGACGGCGAGGTGGCGGTGGGCGCGCGCGTGGTCGGGCTGCGCGAGCTGTCGCTGGGCGGCGTGCGGGTGGTGCCGATCGGGCCGAGCACGTCCGTGACGGTGCGGGTGGGGCTGACGGCGTACGTGGTGGCGGGGACGACGGCGCCGCGGCGGTTGCCGCTGGGGCCGGCGGGGTCGTGGCGGCGGCGGGCGGCGATCGCGGTGGTGGCGATGGCGGGGGCGCTGTTTGCGTTGGCGCTGCGGGTGACGGCGCCGCGGGTGCCGTCGTGGGCGGTAGCGGATTCGGTGCGCGTGAAGGTGGCGCTGCTGATGCCGGGGCTGAGCGGCGCGAGGACGGCGGCGGAGGCGCGCGAGACGGGGGCGACGGCGCGCGCGAAGACGGCGAAGACGACGAGCGCGGCGGCGGCGCGGGCAGCGGCGGCGAAGGTGACGGCGGCGAAGGTGGCGGCGAGGGCAGCGGCGGCGAAGGCAGCGACGGCGAACGCGGCGACGGCGACGGCGACGGCGACGGCGACGGCGGCAGCGACGGTACAAAAGGTGCCGAATCAAGATCGCGCCGCGGCCGATTCGTCGACGACCGCGGTGGCGGTGGCGAGCGCGCGCGCGGAGACCGCGGATCAGGCGGAGCTGAAGTCACAGGCGAGCGCGACGGATGTCGCGAGCGCGAATGCGCACGCGGAAGCCAGCGCGGATGCGAGCGCGAACGGCGCGACGCGTGCGCGCGTGGAAAGGGTGCCCAATCAAGATTTGGCGGAGGAGGCGCGGCGGGCGGCGGCGGTGCAGGCGCGCCAGGCCGGCGTCGTCGGGCTGCTCGCGCAGTCGCGCGCGTCGTTTCTTGGCGACGTACACGTTGTTGCGGCGGATGTGAGCGATCGCGGCTCGATCGCCGTCGGTGCCGGCGATGCGGCGACCGCGAGCGGCGGCGCGAGCGGCGGCGCGAGCGCGAGCAGCAACCCGGGCGCGAGCAGCGGCGGCGCGAGCGGTGGCGGTGCGAGCAGCAGCGGCGGCGCCAGCGGTGGCGGTGCGAGCGGTGGCGGTGCGAGCAGCGGCGGCGGTACGAGCGGCGCGAGCGGCGACGGGGGCGGCGTGCTCGACGGCGGCGACATCGGCGAAGCCTACGGCGTCGGCGGCCTCGGGCTCTCCGGCACCGGCTGCGGCGGCGGCGGCGACGGCGACGGCACCATCGGCCTCGGCAACCTCGGCACCATCGGCTACGGCAGCGGCACCGGCACCGGCTACGGCTATGGCGCCGGGCGCGACGGCCTCATCGGCCACCGCGCCGCCGTCCCCGACGTCCTCCTCGGCGCCGCCGAGGTGCGCGGCTCCTGCGACGGCGACCTCATCCGCCGCGTCGTGCGCGCGCACGTCAACGAAGTGCGCTTCTGCTACGAGCGTGCGCTGCAGTCGCGGCCCGAGCTCACCGGCCGCGTCGTCTCGCGCTTCGCCATCGGCTACGACGGCCGCGTGATCTCCGGCCGCGCCGAGCCGACCGGCGTCGGCGACGGCGTCGCCGCGTGCGTCGCCCACGCCATCGAGCGCTGGCAGTTCACGCCGCGCTGCGCGGGCCTGGTGAGCTACCCGTTCACCTTCGTGCCCGCCGATGCCGTCGCTACTCGAGCCGCTCCTTGACGAACGTGCTCTTGAGCTCGCCGCGCAGCCGTTTCTGCCAATCGGCGGCGTCGCTCACGTGCCGCCCCGACGGGAAACGCGTCGCGTAGCGATCGAGCTTCGCGCAACCCGCGCCCACGTCGGTCAGCGCGCGCGCCGCGCCGAGCAGCGCCGAGAAGTAGGCGTCGTCGAGCATGTCGTCGTCGAGCACGGCGTCTTTGGCGTCGAGATCCTGCGCGCGCTCGAAGCCGGCGACCGCCTCGTCGTAGCGCTCGAGCCCGGCCAGCGCGGTGGCGCGCTCGAGCCACATCTCGCTGGTCTCGCCGTCGCGCGCGCTCGCTTCGATCGCCGACTGCAGCGCGGCCGCGAACTCGCCGGCCTCGTTGTACAGGCCCGCGCGCGATCTTCCGTATTGATGTCCCATGAGCTCCGTCGTCAGTCGCGAAAGTTGATGTACTGCAGATCGAGCGCGATCTCGTCGGCGTTGGCGCGCAACAGGCGAATCGCCGCCTGCAGATCGTCGCGGTTCTTGCCGGTGACGCGCACCTGCTCGTCCTGAATCTGCCCCTGCACCTTGAGCTTCGAATCCTTCAAGAGCTTGACGATCTCCTTGCCCTTCTCCGTCGAGATTCCCTGCTTGAGCTTGATGAGCTGGCGCATCGATCCCTTGGCCGCCGGCTCGGGCTCGACCGGATCGAGCGCGCGCAAGGAGACGTTGCGCTTGACCATCCGCTCCATCAGCACCTTGTACGCCGCCGACAGGTGCTCCTTGTCCGACGAGCGCAGCACGATCCCGTCGGGCGTCTGCTCGAGCTCGGTCGCCGTGCCGCGAAAGTCGTAGCGCGTGGACAGCTCCTTCTTCGCCTGGTTGACGGCGTTGTCGACCTCTTGCATGTCGAGCTTGGAGACCACGTCGAACGAGGGCATCGCTATTTTTCCTTGGGCGCCGCCGCGCGCAGCGTCTCGGCGATCTCCTCGGCCGCCTGCCGCGCGCGCGCCAGCTCGCCCGTCGGCAGTGACACCGCGCCCACGACGGGATGGCCGCCGCCGCCGTACTTCTCGCACAGCGCGGCGATGTTCACGCTGCGCCGCGCCGCCTGCCACGGGTTCGATCCCACCGACACCTTGGCGCGCGTCGGCGTCAACGACACGCCGACCACGTAGTGCGTCTCGGGAAACAGGAAGTAGGGGATGAACTTGTTGTAGGCGGCGAGCCCGTCGTCGGCGACGTCGAAGCTGACCACGCCGCGATCGAGCTTGGCGCGCGCGCGCACGATGTCGATGCCGCGCTTGTGCGCCTCCAAGATCGGCGTCAGCGCCGTCGTCACGTACGATTCGGCGGCGACGTCGGCGAGCGAGCGCGTCGTCAGATCGTCGATGAAGCGGCGCTTGAGCGCCGGATCCTGATTGTTCTCGACCCACGTCATGAGCTGCAGCGCCGGCTCGGCGAGCTCGACGGCGGCGCGCGGCGACTCGAACTGCGCGCCGTCGATGATGTCGGCCCAGTGCACGAGCTCCTGATGCGCCGACCAATCCCAGCCGAACTTGGCGGCGCACTCGACGGCGAGGAACTTGGTGCACGAGCGCGCTTTCGGATCGAAGAACTTGTGCGCGCTCGGATGGGCGCGGAAGTGCGCTTCGTCGCCGGGCGTGGGAAACGCCGAGACGTGATGATCGAACCACCACTCGAGGCGCGGGTCCGACGAATAGCGAAAGTCGACGACGGCGTTGACGTCGCCGTCGAAGCTGTCGGCCGAGTAGACGTTGCCGGTGCCGTGCGCCTTGCCGGCGAACTCGAAGCTGGCGGCGGCGTCGAACGTCTTGGCGTAAAAGCGCGCGAACAGCGACGCCGAGGCGGCGCCGTCGAAACAGTTGTCGTGGAACAGGATCTTGACGCGAGCCATCGCGATCGTTCGTCGCACATCGGTCGCCGTCGCGCAAGCCGTGTTAACGTTTGCGCATGGCGCGCGGCTGGCTCGTCGGCTTCCATCTCATCGGAGTCGTGTTGTGGATGGGAGGGCTGCTCACGTTTTCGCGCATCCTCGGCTATCACTCGAAAGAGCTGCCGTCGGCGCGGCCGCGCTTCACCTTCGTCGAGGGGCGGCTCAATTGGCTCGTCGCCGTGCCGGGCGCGGTGTTGACGATCGTGTTCGGCGCGTGGCTGCTCTACGATCACGGCGCCGCCTGGTTTCGCGTGGCGCTGTGGATGCACATCAAGCTTGTGCTCGTCGTCGCCGTCGCCGGGATCCACATGTTTCTCACGATCAAGCACGCGCAGATCCGGCGCGCGCATCCGTCGGCGCCGATGAGCCGCGGGCTCTACGCGGCGCTGCACGGCTTCGTGGGCCTGTTGGTCATCGCGATCATTCTGTTGGCGACGACGCAGCCCATGTCGCAACGATGACGGCGCGGCCCGTCGTGGCCGGCATCGCCATCTCGCATCCCGAGCGCGCGCTCTGGCCCGACGACGGCATCACCAAGATCGAGCTGGCGCGCTATTACGGCGCGATCGCGGAGTGGATCGTGCCGCACGTGCGCCGCCGGCCGCTGACGCTCCTCCGTTGCGAGGGATCGATCGACGACTGCAAGTTTCTGCGGCACGGGCGCGCCTGGGGGCCGTCGGCGCTGGAGCGCGTGAACATCCGCGAGAAGCACAAGGTTGGCGAGTATCTCGTGGCCAACGATCGCGCGGGCGTCATCGCGCTGGCGCAGCTCGACATCGTCGAGATCCACACCTGGAATTCGACCGCCGACGACGTCGAGCATCCCGATCGGCTGGTCGTCGACCTCGATCCCGGCGACGGCGTCGCCTGGCGCGACGTGGTGGCGGCGGCGCGGCGGGTGCGCGCGGCGCTCCATGCGCTCGGCCTGCCCGCGTGGGTCAAGACCACCGGCGGCGCCGGCCTGCACGTCGTGGTGCCGCTGCGTCCCGCCGCCGATTGGTCGCGCTGCCTCGAGGTGGCGCGGCAATTCTGCGCGGCGCTGGCGCGGGCCGAGCCGGCGCGCTTCACCACGCTCGTCGGCAAGCAGCACCGTCGCGGCAAGATCTACCTCGACTACTTGCGCAACAACCGCACCAACACGTCGGTGTGCGCGTTCTCGACGCGCGCGCGGCCGGGCGCGCCGGTATCGATGCCACTTTCGTGGAGCTCGCTCGGGCGCGTCGATCCGCGTGCGTTCACGCTGCGCACGGTGCCAAAGCTGCTGGCGCGGCGGCGGCGCGATCCATGGGCTTCCTACTTCACGAGCGGCGCTATACTGCCGTCGTGATCCTGCACGTCGACCTCGACGCCTTCTACGCTTCCGTCGAGCAGCGCGACAATCCCGCGCTGCGCGGAAAGCCGGTCATCGTCGGCGGCTCGCGGCGGCGCGGCGTCGTCCTGGCGGCGTCGTACGAGGCGCGTCCGTTCGGCTGCAAGAGCGCGATGCCGATGGCGGAGGCGACGCGGCTGTGCCCGCAGGCCAT
>DASXOU010000294.1:0-13862 GCA_036494045.1 Polyangia bacterium
CCGCCGCCCTCGCCTTCGCCGCCGCGCTCGCCGCGCGCTGACCCACGCGCACCATGGACCCGACGCCACCGTCGCCACCGTCGCTGCTCCCGCCCGAGGCGCGCCAGCCGGTGGCGCGCATGCGCGTCGCCTTCGCGCTGCTCTTCGTCACCGCCGTCGGGCTCGCGCTCTACGTCGTGTGGCCGTTCCGCGCGCCGCTCATCCTCGCCGCCGTGCTCGCGAGCGTGCTGCAACGCCCGTTTCGCGTGCTTCAGCGTCTCGCCCGCGGACGCCGCGCCGTCGCCGGCGCCGCCACGACGTTGACGCTGGTGGTGCTGCTCATCGGACCCCTCGCCGCGATCATCGCCTTTGCCACCACGCAGATCGTGCGCGGCCTCGCCTTCGTGCGCGACGAGCTCGGCATCGAAAACGTCGCGCAGCTGCGCCACGGCCAACTCTCGCCACGCGCCCAGGAGCTGCTCGATCAGCTCCTCGGCGCGTTGCACGTCTCGCGCGCGCAGCTCGGCGACTTCGCGCACCAGGCCTCCACCGTCGCCGAAGGCGGCGTGTCGCGCATCGTCGCCTCGTCGGGCCGCGCCACCTTCCACACCGCGATCATGCTCATCGCGTTCTACTTCTTCCTCGTCGAGGGCGCGCGCATCGTCGACTGGATGCGCCGCGTCTCGCCGCTGGAGGCGCGCCAGACCCGCGATCTCATCGACGAGTTCCGCGCCGTCTCGCGCGCCACCATCCTCGGCACCGCCATCGCCGCGTTCTTTCAGGCGCTCCTCGCCACGCTCGGCTACTTCATCACCGGCGTGCCGCACGCGGTCTTCTTCGGCCTGTGCACGCTGGTCGCGTCGTTCATCCCCGTCGTCGGCACGCTGCTGGTCTGGCTGCCCGCCGCCGCCTTCTTGTGGCTCGCCGGCAGCCACGGCAGCGCCATCCTCCTCGGCGTCTGGTGCCTGGTCTTCGTCGTCGGCGCCGAGCACATCGGCAAGCCCCTGGCGCTGCGCTACGTGCTCGGCGGCCAGCAGGAGATGCACACCGGCATCGTCTTTCTGTCGCTGCTCGGCGGCCTCGAGATGTTCGGGCTCATCGGCCTGATCCTCGGCCCGCTCGTCTTCGCCTTCCTGCTCGCCATGTTGCGCATCTACGAGCGCGACTTCCGGCGCGCCGATCCTTCCCCGCCGTCGGCCGCTGCCTAGAACCATTCAGTGGCAGTCCTCCTCGTCGCGCTCGCGCTCATCGTCGTCGCCGCGCTCGGCGCCATCGGCCACGAGCTGTCGCGCCTGCGCCGCGCCGTCGGCGAGCTCGAGCGTCGCGTGGCCGCGCTCGAGCTCGAGCACGCGCCGACGCTGGTGATCGAGCCCGATCGCAGCGATCCGCCCCGTACGCCCAATCCGCTCATGAACTGACTTTTCGCGCGCTTTGGGGCACGATTCGCCCGTGCGCACCGTCCTACCGCTCGTGGCCGCCGTCGCGCTCGCCGTGCCCGCGTACGCGGTCGAGGATTCGACGACCTCCGCCGAGATCACGCGCGCACCCGTCGAGCAGCCCTTTTTGTACATGATCGATCCGCACGGCCCCGGCGCGCGCCAGGTGCTCGCCGGCTACGCGCTCGCCTTCTCGTCGTCGTCGGGCGCGATCCGCCCCATCCCGGGCAACTTCGACAACGAAGGCATCGTGCACCAGCTCTCGCTCGAGGTCGGCGCCACCAGCTTCCTCCGCGTCTACGCGCAGACGCTCATCGCCGAGGCGATCGGCAGCGCCACCGACGTCACCGGCGTCGCCGTCGAGCTCGGCGCGCGCGTGCTTTTGACGCCGGCGCGCTGGCACATTTTTCACCTGATGATCACGGGGGCGTTCCTACGCGAGTTCGGCGCCGACCTCGGCGCCTTCGGCGAGCTCACCGGCACCGTCGATCTCGGACGCGTCCGCATCGCCGCAGCGATGCACATCGAGCACATCTTCGCGCCCGGCCGCGACGCGGTCGACACCTACGCCGTCGCCGGCGTCTCGGTGCGCGTGCATCGCGTCGTCCGCGTCGGTGCCGAGTTCGTCGGGCAGGACCTCGAAGCCTACGCCGACGCCGACGATGACGACGCCGAGGGCGGCGCCCGCTTCTACGCCGGCCCCGATCTGGCCCTTTCGCTGCGCAAGGATCACCTATTGTTGACGGGCGGCGTCGCCGTCCAGATCGCCAATTCACCGGGCGTTCTGGCGCGGGCTGCGTTAACCTACGTCTATTAGGCCGTAAGGAGGCTTCTATGCGTCACGCAGCTCTCGCTTTCGCGATCGGATTTTTCGCCGTCGCGGGATGCAGCTCGAAAAGCATGAACGGGGGCGGCGGCGGGAGCGGTGGCACCGGCGGCGGCGGCACCGGCGGAAGCGGCGGCGGCGCCATGGTCCCGAGCGACGGCGGCGTCACCGTCAACGGCGACTCGGTCACCATCACGATGACGCCGTTCCCCGTCGCTGCCGGCACCGAAGTCTACATGTGCCAGACGTTCGCCAACCCGTTCGGCGGCGCCGACGTCGACATCGCCGAGTTCGAATCGCACATGTCGCCCGGCTCGCATCACATGCTCCTCCTGTTCCAGGACAACGCCACCGACGGCGCCGAAGTGGCGTGCAGCGGCCTCACCTTCGGCCCCATGCCCTACGGCGCGCAGCAGCCCGACAATTCGATCACCTATCCGACGGGAATCGGCGCCACCGTCAAAGGCACCCAAGGCTTCAACGTCGTCGCGCACTACCTCAACGCGACGCAAAACGATCTGACCGCGGTCGTGCAGATCACGATGCACATCGCGCCCGCCGGCACCGTCACGCAGCACGCCGGCGTCTTCTTCCTGAACGCGGTCAAACAGCTCTACACGCAAGGCATCCCCGCCGGCCAGACGGTGACGGTCAGCGCGTCGTACACGACGACGATCCCGATGCAGGTCCTCTACGCGACCGGACACACGCACCGCTTCACAACCAGCTTCGCCGCCACCGAGGCCGGCACGCAGATGTATCAGACCGACTCGTGGGACAACTCGCCCAACCAGGCCTATACGCCGCCGATGGTCATCCCGTCGGGCACGCAGATCACCTGGTCGTGCGTCATGGACAATACGACCACGGGCCCGCTCACCTTCGGCGAATCTGCGCAGACCAACGAAATGTGCATCTTCGACGGGCAGTACTTCCCCGTCCCCGACGGCGCCGATCCCTCGATCAACGTGACGAAGTAGCGGCGCTCAGCGCCGCTTGGCGCCGCTCTCGCCCGCGATCTCCTCGACGAGCGTAATCTCACGGCTGGAGTCGTCGAACTGCACGTGCACCGCGCGCGCGGGCGGCGCGATCTCGTTCTCGCCGCCGATGAAGCGGATGCGATAGGCGCTGTTCTGCGTCTCGAGGAAGACGATCTGCGCTTCCGGATCCTCGACGAGCATGCGGCGGATCGCCGTCGACGTGAGCTGGCGATCGTCGTCCTGGCGCACGACGAGCCGCCCGCCGACCGACAGCGGCGCCACCAGCCAGCCGCGCACCTCGCGTGACTTGCCGGTGCCGCGCACCTTGGTGACGGCGACCTGACGGAAGATCGAGGGAGCGAAGGCCATCCGCTGTTCAGTGTAGCGTCGCGCTCGCGCGGCGTCGATGGCTCAGTGGATGTCGACGGTGCCCTGCGCCGCCGTGGGGCTCTGCAGCCCGTCAATGGTCGCGGCGCCGCTCTGCGACTCGATGCGAATGCGGCCGACCGCGCCGCCGCCGCCGCCGCCCGCCATGCCGTTGTTGCCGCCGTTGCCGCCGCCGGTGGCGCCGACGACGCCGCCGACGCCGCCCGGGGCGCTGCCGCCCGAGCCGCCCGCGGCCGCCGTCGTCGAGATCGCGCCGCCCTTGCCGTTGGCGGTGGCGCCGGTCGCGTTGGACGCGCCGCCGCCGGCGCCGTTGGCGGCCACGCCGCCCATCGTCGCGACGTGCACGGTGAGCGCCTGCAAGAAGATCGCGCCGCCGGCGCCGCCGCCACCGCCGCCGACACTGGTCGCGGCCGTTCCGCCGCAGCCGCCGGCGTTGACGCCGCCGAGCATGGTGCCGCCGCCGATGGTGAGCGTGCCCTCGACGACGATGAGCGCGATGCCGCCGCCGCCGCCGCCGAACGAGCCGACCGCGACGCCGCCTTCGCCGCCGGCGCCGCCGCCCGAGCCACCGACGAGCAGCGTCTGCAGCGCGTCGCCATCCATGGCGCCGCCGGCGGCGCCGCGGTTGGCGCCTTCGTCGCCGCCCGAGCCGCCCGCGTCGCCGTACGCGCCGCCGCCGCCGCCGGCCTGGTGCGTGTTGTCGGCGCCGCTGCCGCCGCCGCCGGCGACGACCGAGACGCCGTCGTTGGTGGCGCCCGGCTGTCCGCCGTTGCCGCCGCCGGGCCCGCTCAGGTAAGGCTTGCCGGCGCCGCCGAGAAACACGTTGGCGGCGCAGGTGACGTCGACGCTGCCGATGATCGAGCTGTCACTCGCGGCGACGATGGCGAGCCCGTTGGTGCCGTAAGCCGCGAGCGACTGCCCTTGCGGCACCGTCAGCGACTTGAACGTGTAGATGCCGAGCTTGGTGGTCTGCCCGGGAATGGCGACGACGTGGAAGCCGATGCCGTCGTGGACTTCGTAGGTGTTCGGATCGGTGTTCGCATGGCGCAGCGGCGCGTTGGCCGCGCCGATGAGCCCGTTGTCAGTGCCGATGCCGACGCCGCCCGCCGTCGCGAACTGGATCGCCGTCAGCCCGGTGGTGTCGAAGTCGGTGGGCGTGACCGGCAGGCGCGGAACCATGACCTCGCAGTGCGGGCCGCCGGTGGTGCTGCAGCCGAGCGCGCAGGCCGTCATGTTCTGCGCGGTGCCATCGGGGCAGGTGACGAGCGTGTTGCCGCTGCACGACGACGAGCCGGCGCTGCAGATGATCGGCAGCGCCAAATCGGCGGGCGGCGTCAGGTCGTCGCCGCCGCCGAGATCGGCAGCACCGAAGTCGTCGCTGCTCGTCATCGCGAGATCGTCGGCGCCGGCGCCCTTGTCGCCGGCGACCGAGAAATTGCAGCCGGCGGCGACGAGACCCAGGCTCAAGGTCAAATACTTCATGGTGCCCTCAATGATTTACTACGTCGGCGTGCTCGGCGCGATAATCCGCGAGTAGCTTGAGCACGCGATCGAGCGCCGCGCGCGAGACGAAGCGCGTCGCCGCCCGTTCCCGCGCGCTGCGCGCCGCCTCGAAGAACTCAGAGCGAAACCCCTCCGACGGGGGAATGGGCTTGAGCCCCTGCTTCTCGAATAGTCCGCCGAGGAGCGCCTCGTCCTGGCGCCGGCCCATCTCCTGAAACAGCGCGTCGTACTTGGCGAACAGGCTGCGAAAGGTCTTCTGCTGATCGACGGTGAGCCGATCGAGCGCGCGATGCGCGACCAGCACGCAGCCGGTCAGATAGCCGGGCCGCAGATCGGTGATGTAGCGCGCCTGCGTCGACCATTGAAACGCCAGCGCCGCCGTCGGGATGGCGATGAAGCCGTCGACGCGCTTGTCGTCGTACGCCTTGGCGGCGACGTCGAGATCGGTGGGCACGACGGTCAGACCCATCTCGTGCGACATGACGATGCCGGGCTCGTCGGCCGACCAGCGCCACAGCTTGAGCCGGCGCAGCTCCGCCATCGAGCGCACCGGCACGCGCGTGAACAGCACCTCGGGCCCGAGGCCGGTGGCGATGAGCAGCTCGAAGCCGGCGCGGCGGGTCTCGTCCTCGAGCGTCGGACGCAGGCGCTCGACCACGTAGGCCGCCTCTTCGCGGCTCTGAAAGACGCCGGCCAGGCCCTGCACCTTCAGCGACGGGGCCACCCGCTCGCAGATCATGCCGCCCGACGCGATGCCGTCGAGATGGCCCTTGTTGATCCCGTCGAAGGTCTCGAGCTCGTCGCCGGTGATGCCGGCGAAGTACCAGCGCACGCGCACCGCGCCGGCCGACATGAGCTCGAGCTCGCGCGCCCAATCGCGCAGCAGGATGGCCCAGGCGCTGCCTTCGGGCGCGACGCACGACATGCGCAGCGTGATCGGCTCGGCGACGGCGGCGCCGCTCCACGCCACGAGCGCGAGCGCGAGCGCCGCGCGGGTCACTTCGACCTGCCGAGCTGCAGCGTCAGCCGGACCGTCTCGCCCTTGTCGACCTTGGCGCGCTGCCGATCGAGCGGCTTGCCGGCGGCGTCGCGCAGCTCGATCGCGTGCACGCCCGCCGACACGCGCAGCCCCGGCGTCGGCGTCATGAAGCCCGAGTACTGCCCGTCGATCCACACCGCCGCCGGCCCGGCCGCGTCGACGTAGACGGTGCCGCGCGGCTCCTTCTCCTGCTCGAGGACGATCGGCGACTGCGGATCGAGCGCGAGCTTCTCGTCGGGCCCGAGCCTGCGCGTCACCGTCTCGTAGCCCGGCTTCTCGATGCGGATGGCGTGATAGTCGCCCTCCGACAGCGCGAACGACAGCGGCGTCTTGCCCGCGACCAGCTCGTCGTCGACGAAGACGACGGCGCCCGCCGGCACGGTGGCGAGCTCGACGGTGCGGCTGCGCGGCAGGAGGTGCACGTCGACGAGCTGGCGTCCGCCGTCGTCGAGCTGCACCACGCGCTCGAGGTCGGTGAAGCTTCCGTGGCTGAGCCTGACGGTGTGCGCGCCGGGCTTGACGCCGCGAAGCGAGGTCGGCGTGCGATCGCCGGTCGGCTTGCCGTCGAGGAACACGGCGGCGCCGGCCGGCTCGGAGACGACCAGCAGCATGCCGCCCGACGGCGTCCGGCGCGCCACGAGCACGCCCGCGGTCATGCCGAGGAGCATGAGCGCGAGCGCGAGCAGCGTCCACCACAAGGGCGAGCGCGGCACCGGCGGCCGGTCGATCACGCCGGTCACCTCCGAGCGCTCGCGCCGCGGCGCCCGTTTCTCGACGGCAGGCACGAGCGCGCGCGCGAGCTCGGCCGCCGATTGAAAGCGATCGGCCGGCGCTTTGGCGAGCGCGCGCATCACCACCGCCTCGAGCTCGGCCGACACCCCGGGCGCGTGCGCGCGCACCGGCTCGACCGGCTCGTGCACTTGCTTGTAGAGCAGCTGCACGTCGTCGTTGTTGTCGGTGAACGGCGGCCGCCCGCACAACATGGCGTAGATCACCGAGCCGAGCGCGTAGACGTCGGTGCGCGCGTCGACCTCCTTGCGCGCGATCTGCTCGGGCGCCATGTATTGCGGCGTGCCGACGATCTGTCCCGCGCGCGTCAGCGGCGCACCCGTCGGCGCCGCGGTCTTGGCCAGGCCGAAGTCGATGATCTTCGGCACCTCGCCCGCTTCCTCGTCGGGCTGGAGCAGGATGTTCGACGGCTTCAAGTCGCGATGGATGACGCCCGCCTTGTGCGCGGCGTGCAGTCCCCACGCGAGCCGCACGCCGATGTCGGCGGCGCGCCGCGGCGAGAGAGCGCCCTCTTTCTGAATCACCTGGTGCAGCGTCGGCCCGTCGACGAACTCCATGACGAGGAAGGTCGGATCGCCGACGATGAGATCGAGGAAGCGCGCGACGTTCTGATGCTGGATGGCGGCGACCGCTTCGGCTTCGTGCTTGAAGCGCAGGCGGAAGTCGGGATTGGCGAGCAGCTCCGGCTTGAGCAGCTTGATGGCGACGCGCAGGCCGATCGCCTGGTTCTCCGCGAGATACACCTTGCCCATGGCGCCGTGTCCGATCGGACGCATCACGCGATAACGCTCGCCGACGATGTCGCCGACCTCGACTTGCCGCCGCATCTGCTCGGCGAAGCCTTCGGGCAACGTCTCGAGCTTGGAAAAGCCGTGCGACAACGGCGTCGGCCGCGGTGATTCGACGGCACTCACGTGCTGATCGTGACGCCGATCGCATTGTTAATACGTGGTGCCCCGCTACAGATCCGAACGTCGCCGAGCACATTGGCGTACACTGGCCCCATGTCGACGGCGACGACGGCAGAGTGGGAGACGCGGCGCATCAGCAACGGCGAGCTCGCGCGCGTCGGCGTGGTGCTCGGGCGCGCGTTCCAGGACGATCCGATGTGGCGCTGGGCGCTCGGACGCGACGCCACCGACGAGCGGCGCGCGCGGCTCGAGCGTTTCTTCGATGCGCTCGTGCGCAAGGTGTACGCACAGAAGGAGCTGGTGTTCGCGGCCGGCGACTTCGCCGGCGCTGCGGTGTGGGCGCCGCCCGGCGGATGGCACTTCTCGCTCGGCGATCAGGCGCGCGTGGCGACGCGCGTCGTCGGCGCGTTCGGCGCCGGCGGCACGGTGCGCCTGTTGAAGTTGCTCGGCCGCGTCGAGCGCGCGCACGAGCGCGAGCCGCACTACTACTTGTTCGCCATCGGCGCCGATCCGGAGCATCAGGGGCGCGGCGTCGGCGCGGCGCTCTTGGCGCCGATGCTGGCGCGCTGCGATGCCGAGAAGATGCCCGCGTACCTCGAGTCGTCGAACCCGGCGAACCTGACCTTCTACCGTCGCCACGGCTTCGTCGCCACCGGCGAGCTCCACTTCGCCCCCGACGTCGTCGTCACCCCCATGCGCCGCGATCCCAGATAAGACGACAGGAATGGTTTTAGGAGCGCAAGGCGCCGATGGCGACCAAGACGCAGCCGGTGATGGCCAAGAGGAAGCCGATGGCGCCGATGCGGAACCAGCGCATCACCGCGCGGCGCTGGCCGTCGCGTAGCTGGGCGTGCAGCCCCGTCGGATGCAGCCACCAGCGCGCCGTGGACGGGCGCAGCGCGCGATAGAGCTGCAGGTGATAGAGCGCGCCGGCCGGAACGCCGACGGCCATGCCGAGCACGACCAACGACACGCCGCAGCCGAAGGTCACGTCCCACGGCACCACCGCGACGAGCGCCGGCACCGCCACCAACCCCGCGACCACGAGCGCGACGACCCCGAGCTCGATCACGCGATCATTGTAGCTCAGCTCGCGAGGCGCGCCGGCTCATCGCGAACCAGCGCCACGGCCGGCTTCTTGCTGGGCGGCGGCGCGGTCACGACGCGGTTGCGGCCGCCGCGCTTGGCCTGGTAGAGCGCGCCGTCGGCGCGGGTGATGAGCTGCGAGCCGTCGTCGCCCGAGCCGATGGCGGCGACGCCGATGCTGGCGGTGATGCGCAGGCCGGCCGGCAGCCCTTCGCGCTCGGTCATGGCGGCGATGGCCGCGCGCAGCCGCTCGGCGGTGACGAAGCCGCCGGCGACGGGCGTATCGGGCAGGAGCACGGTGAACTCTTCGCCGCCGTAGCGCACCACCACGTCGGTCGAGCGCAGCTGCGTCTCGATGCAGCGGGCGAGCGCGACCAGCACCTGATCGCCGGCGCCGTGGCCGTAGGTGTCGTTGATGCGCTTGAAGTGGTCGAGATCGACCATCAGCGCCGACAAGGGCGAGCCGTTGCGCCGCGACAGGCGGAGCTGGCGCGGCAGCCAATCGGCGAGGAAGCCGCGGTTGTACACGCGCGTCAGGCCGTCGCGCATCGCGCGGTCGTTGACCGAACGGAACAGCCGCTCCAGCGTCTCGGCGAGCACCAGCACCTCGCGCAGGCCCGACTCGCGCACCACGTCGACGGAGACCTCGCCGCGCTCGGCAGCGTCGGACAGCGCCGCCAGCGGCCTGATGGTGCGGCGGACCAGCGCGCGCAAGCCGAAGACGCCGAGCACGACCAGGAGCGCGAGCACCACGCCGGCCCAGCTGTTGGCGCGCGTGAGCTCGCCCTGGTGGCGGCGCTCGGCGGCGAGACCGGCCCGCTCGACCGCATGGCGCAGGGTGCCGTGCGCCGCGCGATAGTCGTCGAATTGCTCCTTGCCGTCGACGAGAAAGGCGGCGACGTCGACGCTGGCGTAGGTCCGGCGCGCCTCGATCTGCGGCTCGACGATGTCGGCGTGCCAGCGGCGCGCGGCGTGCTCCTCGAGCGCGAGCGCGTTCTGCAGCTCGTCGCGATCCTCGCGCGCCAGCTTGGCCACGTCGATGGCGGCGCGCAGGCGCGTTTCGTCGTGCCGGCCGGTTTCGTAGGGCACCAGAAACGAGTCGTCGGCGGTGGCGAGATAGCCGCGCAGGCCGACCTCCTGGTTGAGCATCGCGGTCATGAGATTGTCGATCGACAGCTTGAGCTCGTCGCAGCGCGTGTCGTCGGCGCTGACGTCGGCGATGATGCGCATGATGTGCAGGCGCATCGAGACCGTGACCGCCAGCGTCGCGGCCAAGAGCGAGATCGCCGACCACGCCCACACCCGAGCGATCGAGACTCCGCGCGTACGTGCCATGGCATTCCCATCGGCTGGACGGGCGCCGGCTTTAGCAAGATCGGCCTAGGCGGCCGAAACTACATTGTCCGACTCGGCGTCGAGCTCGGCTTCCTTGCGGTGATCCTTGGCGATCAGCACGTAGACCGCAGGCACGACGAAGAGCGTGAAGATGGTGCCGATGGTCATGCCGCCGACGAGCACGATGCCGATCGAGTTGCGCGCGGCGGCGCCGGCGCCGGTCACTAATGTGAGCGGGAAGTGGCCGACCACGGTGGCGACCGTGGTCATGAGGATGGGCCGCAGCCGCGTGGCGGCGGCCATGCGCACGGCCTCGAGCTTGGCCAGGCCGAGGCGCTGCTGCACGTTGGCGAACTCGACGATGAGGATTCCGTTCTTGGCCACCAGCCCGACCAGCGTCACCAGGCCCACCTGCGAGTAGATGTTGAGCGACGTGGTCCAACCTTCGGTCAGCGGAAAGCGCACGCCCGGCGGCGCGCCGAACTTGAGGAACGTGAAGCTGAGCGCGCCGAACATCGCCAGCGGCACCGAGCCGGCGAGGATGACGAACGGATCGCGGAACGAGTTGAACTGCGCGGCGAGCACCAGGAAGATGAGCACGATGGCGAGACCCATCGCCGGCAGGAACTTGCCGCCTTCCTGGCGCAGCTGGCGCGACTCACCGGTGTAGTCGACGCGATAGCCGGGCGGCAGGATCTTCGACGCGGCGTCTTCGAGCACGCGCAGCCCGGCATCGAGCGAGCGCGGCGCCAGCCCCGAGATCTTGACCGAGTTGAGCTGCTGGAAGCGGTTGAGCGTGCGCGGCTCGACGCCGGCGCGCATCGTGGCGACGGCCGAGAGCGGCATCACCTGGCCGTTCGGCCCCGTGATGTGCACGTTGGCCAGCTGATCGGGCGTCAGGCGGCCGGCGCGCTCGATCTGCGCGATCACCTTGTAGCTGCGGCCGTCGATGGAGAAGCGGTTGACGAAGTTGCCGCCGAGCATCGACGCCAGATCGGCGCCGACCTGCTGCATCGTCAGCCCCATCGACGCGACCTTGTCGCGATCGATCACGATCTCGCTCTTGGCTTGATCGATCTTCACGTCGGTGAGCGGCGGGAAGGCGAACTGCCCCGACTTGACCGCCTCTTGCACGAGGCGCTGCGCGAAGCGGATGAGCTCCTCGTGGCTCGCCGTCGACGCGATCACGAACTCGACGGGGAAGGTGCCCGCCGACGGCAGCGCCGGCGGCAGGAACGCCGGCGCACGGATGCCGGCGATGCGCGCCAGCTTGGGCGCGACCTCGTTCTGGATCTGGTAGATGGTCCGCTTGCGCACGCCCCACGGCTTGACCAGCATGCCGCCGAAGCCGGACGACGGCATCGTGAGCTGAAAGCTGTGGTCGAACTCGGGCGTGGAGGCGAACGCCGCCTGGATCGCCTCGGTATACGGCGTGAGCTGCTCGATGGTGGCGTTGGGCGGCACGTCGATGGCGCCGAAGACGACGCCTTGGTCTTCGGTCGGCGCCAGCTCCGTCGGCGAGAACAGGTACATCGGCACCAGCAGCAGCGTGATCACGATCCACAGCGCATAGATCGCGCCGCGCGCCGAGAGCGCCGCGGCGAGCGCGCGCTCGTAACCGCTCTTGATCGCGTGGAACGCGCGATCGCTGGCGCGCGCGAGCAGGCCCGGCTTGTGCTCGCCCGAGAGGAGGCGCGACGACATCATCGGTGACAGCGTCAGCGCGACGACGCCCGAGATGAACACCGCGCCCGCGAGCGTGAAGGCGAACTCGCGGAAGAGCGCGCCGGTCAGGCCGCCCTGCAAGCCGATGGGCGCGTAGACCGCGGCCAGCGTAATGGTCATGGCGATGATCGGCCCGACGAGCTCGTGCGCGCCGACCAGCGCCGCCTGCATCGGCGTCTTGCCCTCGCGGATGTGCCGCTCGACGTTCTCCACGACCACGATGGCGTCGTCGACGACGAGCCCGACCGACAGCACGATTGCGAGCAGCGTCAAAAGATTCACCGTAAAGCCGAACGCCTGCATCAGGAACACGGCGCCGATGAGCGACAGCGGAATGGCGACGAGCGGGATCAAGACCGTGCGCATCGAGCCGAGGAACAAGAAGATGACGATGATGACGATGAGCACCGTCTCGGCGAGCGTGTGCTCGACCTCCTTGACGGCGTCGTGGATGTACTCGGTGGCGTCGAAGGCGATCGCTCCCGTCATGCCGGTCGGGAGCTCCTTTTTGATGATCTCGATCTCCTTGCGCACGTGATCGATGACGTCGAGCGAGTTGGCGTTGGGCAGGACCCACACGCCCATGAACACGGCTTTGTTGCCGGAGAAGCGGACGTCTTGATCGTACGAGTCGGCGCCGAGGACGACGTCGGCGATGTCCTCGAGGCGCACCAGCGTGCCGCCTTCCTGGCGGATCACGAGGCGGCGGAACTCCTGCACCGATTGCAGATCGGTCGACGCCGTCAGGTTGAGCTGCACCAGCTGGCCCTTGGTCTGTCCGACGGCGGCGAGATAATTGTTGGCGCCGAGCGCGGCGCGCACTTGCGCCGGCGAGACGTTGAGCGCGGCCATGCGCTCGGGCTTGAGCCAGGCGCGAATGGCGAAGGTGCGCCCGCCGAGGATGTCGGCCTTCTGCACGCCGTCGATGGCGGACAGGCGCGGCTGCACGACGCGGATGAGATAGTCGGTGACCTGGTTGTCTTCGAGGATGTTCGAGCTGAAGCTGAGATACATCGACGCGAACACCGAGTCCGACGGCTCGATGTTGATCGACGGGACCTCGGCCTCGGGCGGCAGATCGGCGCGCACCTGATTGACGCGCGCGGTGATGTCGGCGAGCGCCGAGGCGGCGTTGAAGTTGAGCTTGAGGCGGACGTTGATCGTCGAGCTGCCCTGCGTCGACTGCGACTCGATGTAGTCGATGCCGTCGGCGGCGGCGATGCTGCGCTCGAGCGGCGTGGTGATGAAGCCGCGCACCAGCTCGGCCGAGGCGCCGACGTAGTTGGTGTGCACGGTGATGGTGGCGCTCTCGAGCTTGGGATACTGGCGCACGTTGAGCGTGCGCACCGCTTGCAAGCCGGCGATGATGATCACCAGGTTGACGACGAGCGCGAGGACCGGCCGCCGGATGAACAGATCGGTGAAGCGCATGGGCGCGGCCTAGAGGTTTTCGACGTGCGGCGCCAGGGACGGCGTCGGTTTGATCGCGTTGTTGATGACGATGGCGCCGCCGTTGCGCAGCTTGAACGCGCCGGCGGTGACCAGCTCCTGGCCTGCCTTGACGCCGTCGAGGACGGCGACGAAATCGCCGCGCGCGACGCCGAGGCGCACGAACTGCTGGCGCGCTACCTTGCCCGACTTCGGCGCGCCGCCTTCGCCGACCGGCGCGTCCTCCACGACGAAGACCGAGTCGCCGTAAGACGCGTGCACAATAGCCGTCGCCGGCGCGGTCACCACTTTGCGTTTCTCGCCGCGCACGACCTCGACCGTGACGAACATGCCGGGCCGCAGGCGATCCTTATTATTGGGCACGCTGGCGCGCAACTTGATCGAGCGCGTGGTCGCGTCGACTGTCGGATCGACGGC
>DASXOU010000295.1:0-2112 GCA_036494045.1 Polyangia bacterium
TTTTTTCCAGATCAAGAGCTGTGGCTCGACGATCTGACACCGGCCATGTGCCAGCGCTACTACGAGGAGTTGACGAAGCGGCTCGCCGTGGACACTCACCGCAATGTGCTCGTGCAAGTGCGTACGTTCTTGAACTGGTGCGTGAAGAAGACCTGGATCGAGACGAATCCGCTCGACGGCGTGGAGGGAATCGGTAGGCGTCGACACGGCAAACCGCAGCTTCGGATCGATGAGGCGCGGAAGTGGATGGCGGCGGCGGTCGACTACGCGAACTCCGGCGAGGTCGGCGCCGTCGTCGCGATGACAGCGCTCCTGCTAGCCATGCGAGCGTCCGAAATCGTCAAACGTCAGGTTCGCGATCTGGACGACGGTGGCCGCCTCCTCTGGATCGACGACACCAAGACTGAGGCTGGTAGAAGAACGCTTGAGGTGCCCGCCGTGCTCCAACCCCACCTTCTCCGGCTAGCGGAGAACCGACCGGCGGAGCAGATGTTGTTTGGTCTGCACGACCGCAGCTTCGTTAGAAGGTGGGTACGGCGCATCTGCACCGCAGCAAAGGTCCCAATGGTCTGCGCGCACTCAATGCGTGGCCTTCACTCAACGTTGTCGCGAGAGCGCGGCATCACCGGCGAGGTCGTGGCGACTGCCCTTGGGCACGTCGACAAGAGGGTGACAGAGCAGAGCTACACGCGGCCGGAGGCGATCAGCAATGCTCAACAGCGGCGCGTCTTGGAAGTGCTGAACGGCGGACGAAAGTAGGCCGCTAGAGTGGTAACGATTTGGTAATGGAACGACTCGTGGTGGATGCCAAAAAGCAAAAAGGCTCGGCAACTATGCCGAACCTTTTCGACTTCCGGTGGAGCTGAAGGGGATCGAACCCTCGGCCTCTAGAGTGCGATTCTAGCGCTCTCCCAGCTGAGCTACAGCCCCGAAGTGCTCGGATCCTTAGCAAAGCGTGCGCCCAGCGGCAAGCGAAATCCGCTATACACGGGCGGTGAGCAAGCGCCCACCGCGCGAGCGCGCCGACAAGCGCGTCGTCGACGCCGGCCTCGCACCCTCGCGCACCCGCGCGCACGCGCTCATCCTCGCCGGGCAGGTCGTCGTCGGCGATCACGCGGTCAGAAAGCCGGGCGATCTCGTCGACGCCGACGCGCCCGTGCGTCTCAAGGGCGAGCCCATGCCCTACGTCTCGCGCGGCGGCCTCAAGCTTGCCCACGCGCTCGACCACTTCGCGCTCGACGTGCGCGGCCTTCGCGCCCTCGACGTCGGCGCCTCGACGGGCGGCTTCACCGACGTGCTCCTGCAGCGCGGCGCCGCCACCGTCATCGCGCTCGACGTCGGCACCAACCAGCTCGCCCACACGCTGCGCGCCGATCCGCGCGTCACCTCGATCGAAAAGACCAACGCGCGCACGCTCGACGTCGCGACGCTGCCGTTCGTGCCCGAGCTCGTCGTCTGCGACGTCAGCTTCATCTCGCTCACGCTCGTCCTGCCTACGCTGGTCGCTGCCGCCGGCGCGGGCGCAAAGCCGATCATCGCGCTCGTCAAGCCGCAGTTCGAGGTCGGAAAGGGCGAAGTCGGCAAGGGCGGCGTCGTGCGCGAGCCGGAGAAGCGCCAGGCCGCCGTCGACAAATGCGCCGCAGCCGCGCGCGCGCTCGGCTGCGAGGTGATCGGCGTCGTCGAGTCGCCCATCACCGGCCCCGCCGGCAACGTCGAGTACCTGCTCTTCTTGCGCACGCCGCCCATTTGACGACGCGCGCGCGTCGACCGACACTGGCACCGTGCGGGCGACGCTCAGCTTCGGAATCTCGCGCAGCCACGCCGGCCGCTCGCTCGATCTCGGCGCCCAGCTCCTCGCCGACGCGCTCGGCGCCCGCCTCGGCCGCCGCATCGCCGTCATCATCACACCCGATTACGAGCGCCTCCTCGAGGGCGTTCTCGTCGGCGCCATCGCCATCGCCTGGATGCCGCCGCTTCTGCACGTACGCGCGTCGCACAAAGGCGCGCTGCTCGCCGCAGTCAGCGAGCGCAACGGCGCCCTCGCCTATCGCGCGGCGCTGCTCGTGCGCGCCGACAGCCATCGCACCACCGTGCGCAGCCTGCGCGGCGCGC
>DASXOU010000296.1:0-11451 GCA_036494045.1 Polyangia bacterium
CGCGCACCGCGCTGTTCCACGGCATGCCGGCGGGCGAAGAGCTCGCGGTGTGGATGTCGCACGGCGATCGCGTCGAGTCGCTGCCGCACGGCTTCCACTTGATCGGCGAGACGCCCAACGCGCCCAACGCCGCCGTCGCCGACGAGAAACGCAAGATCTTCGGCATCCAGTTCCATCCCGAGGTCGCGCACACGCCGCGCGGCGGCGAGATCTTGTCGAACTTCCTCTTCCGCGTGTGCAAGCTGTCGCCGTCGTGGACGATGGCCAACTTCGCCGAAGAGGCGGAGGTCCACATCCGCAAGCAGGTGGGCGAGCGCGGCCGCGTCATCCTCGGCCTCTCGGGCGGCGTCGATTCTTCCGTCGCTGCCAAGCTCCTGCTCAACGCGATCGGCGAGCGGCTCACCTGCATCTTCGTCGACAATGGCCTTCTGCGCCAAGGCGAGCGCGCCGGCGTCGAGGCGCTCTTCGCCGGCGCCTTCAAGGCCGATCTGCACGTCGTCGACGCCGAGGCGCGCTTCTTGACCGCGTTGGCCGGCGTCACCGATCCGGAGCAGAAGCGCAAGATCATCGGCAGGGAGTTCATCGCCGTCTTCGACGACGAAGCCAAGCGCATCGACGGCGTGGAGTTTCTCGGGCAAGGCACGCTCTATCCCGACGTCATCGAGAGCGTCGCCGTGCGCGGCGGCCCGTCGCACACGATCAAGAGCCACCACAACGTCGGCGGGCTGCCCGAGCGCATGAAGCTCAAGCTGGTCGAGCCGCTGCGCGAGCTGTTCAAGGACGAGGTGCGCGAGCTCGGCGCCGAGCTCGGCCTGCCGCGCCACGTCTTGTGGCGGCAGCCGTTCCCCGGCCCGGGGCTGGCGGTGCGCGTGCTCGGCGAGGTCGTAAAGGCGCGCTGCGATCTTCTGCGCGCGGCCGACGCGATCATCGACGAGGAGATCCGCGCCGCCGGCTTGTACGAATCGATCTGGCAGTCGTTCGGCGTGCTCTTGCCCGTAAAATCGGTCGGCGTCATGGGCGATCAGCGCACCTACGCCGAGACACTGGCGGTGCGCGCCGTGCACTCGAAGGACGGCATGACCGCCGATTGGGTGCCGCTGCCGTACGAGCTCCTCGGCACGATCAGCCGGCGCATCGTCAACGAGGTGCGCGGCATCAACCGCGTGGTCTACGACATCACGTCGAAGCCGCCGGGGACGATCGAATGGGAATGAGCGCGTCGCTCGCGCTCGTATTGTCGTTCGCCATTTTTGCCGCGCCGGCGGCGGTGGGGCGCACCGGCGCGACCTTCGACGCCGAGGCCAAGCTGGTGGCGGCGCACGGCGTGGCTGCGGCCGACTTGCGCGCGCCGACGGCGGCGATCGCGCGCGTCAAGGCCGAGCGGCAGGCGCGCGCGGCCGCCGAGAAGAAGATCGTCGCCGCGCTGGTCGAGCTCGGCGACACGCGCGAGCTCGACGAATTGAACAAGCAGGTCGCCGATGCCAAGGTCTCCGACGAGCGCTACGGCTCCGACGGCTCCGTCGAGCTGACGCTGTCGCTGTCGACGGAAGATCTGCCGCTCAAGACGCGGCACAAGAAGCACACGAAAGAGCGATGAGCCGCCCGCGGCCGTGGCTGGGCGCGGCGCTCGACGAGATCGTGCTGTTCGCGCTGCTGCTCGTCCTCGCCGCCCGCGTCGGCGAGGCGACCGGCTGGGATCAAGCGACCGGCTACCTGGCGCTGCGCACGCGCTATTGGCCCTTCTACGTGCTCGACGTGGAGTCGCCGCTGTGGACCGCGCGGCTGCTCTTTCCCGTCGCCGCCTTCGCCGTCGCCTGCGTGCCGCTCGGCGCCTGGCTGCGCGGCGAAGGTAGCGCGCGCGCCGGGCTCCTCTCCGTCGCCGTCGGCGCCTGGCTGTTTCACCTCGCGCTCGCGGTCGCGCACCTCGGCCTTCAGCACGCCTTCACCGACACGTTCACGCGGCAGGGGCTCGAGTACTGGCAGGACGCGCCGCTGGTCGGGCACGGCTTTCTCGCGCGCTATCCCGCGATCGCCGGCCTGTCGGTCCACAGCTCGACGCATCCGCCGGGCCTGGCGCTCCTCCTCGCCGGCGTGCGGGCGATCGGCCTCCGCGATCCCGCCGAGGCCGAGCTCCTGTGCACGACGTTCGCCGCGCTCACCGCGTTTCCACTCTACGGCGCGGCGCGCCGCCTCGGCGGCGAAGCGCCGGCGCGCATGGCCGTCGCGCTCTTCTTGTTCGCCTGCTCGGTCAACGCCTTCGCCGTCCTGGCGATGGACACCGCCACGATGCTGCTCGCGACTGTCGCGCTCTACGGCTTTGTGCGCGTGCTCGACGGCGAGCTCGTCGGCGGCGCGCTGCTCGGCGTCGGCCTGTTCGCCGCGTCGCTGTGCAACTTCGTGGCGCTGATGCTGACGCTGACCTTCGTCGTGCTGCTCCTGGCGCGCTGGCGCGGCGAGCGCCGCGTCGTGCACGCGCTCGCGCTCGCGGTCGCGCTCTTTTTTGGCGGCTATGCGCTCTTGCGCCTCGGATTTCGCTATCACCCGATCGACGCCTTCCGAAAATGCTATGCGACCTTCAAGAACCCGCAGCTGTCGATGGACGTCCTGCGCTCGCGGAAGGGCTCGATGCTCGGCTCGCCGCTCGAATTTCTCGGCGCGCTCGGCCTGCCGCTCGGCGCGATTGCGGCGCGCGCGATCGGCGGCGCGCTCTGGCGCCTGCGCCGCCGCCAAGAGGTCGGCGTCGCGCTCGTCGTCGTCGCCGGCGCCGTGCCCTGGCTGGTCGGCGCCGCGCTCGGCCGGCCGCGCGGCGAGGTCGAGCACTCGTATCTCTTGTTCGTGCCGATGGTCGTGATCGCCACCAGCATCGCGGCGCACGACTGGTACGGGCGCGACGATCGCTGGCTGCGCTTCTTGGCGCTGCCGGCGCTGGCGCTGCAGTCGATCCTCGTCGAGATCTACCTCTCGACCTACTGGTGACGATCGGCGAATATATTTCGATGCGGGGGATCGTGCTTGCAGTCACGCTCGTGGCCGCGACGAGCGCGCGCGCCGATGACGTCGCCGATGCCAAGGCGCATTGGGAAGAGGGCACCAAGCTCTACGATCTCGGACGCTACAAGGAAGCGGCGCGCGAGTACGAAGAGTCGTTTCGGCTCAAGCCGAAGGCTGAGATGCTCTTCAACATCGGGCAGGCGTATCGCCAGGGCGGCGACTACGAGGCGGCGCTGCGCGCGTATCGCGGCTTTCTGCGGCGCTTTCCCGAGTCGGAGAATCGCCAGGACGTCGAAGGCTACATTCGCACGTGTCAAGCGCACGTCGACGAGGAAAAGCGCAAGGCGGCCGAGCCGCCGCCGGCGCCGGTCGAGCCGACGCCCGCGCCGACGCCGGCACCCGCGCCGGCGCCCGTCGTCGTGCCGCCGCCGGTCGCGCCCGTCGTCGTCGCCCCCGCGCCGCGCGAGCATGTGCCGGCCTACAAGCGCTGGTGGCTGTGGACGATCGTCGGCGTGGTCGTCGTCGGCGGCGGTGCCGCGGCGCTCGCCGTCGTGTTGACGACACCGAAGAATGCGCCGTCGCCACCGGGAACGATGACGCTGGTGTTCCCGTGAACGCTCGCGCCTTCGCCGTCTTCGCTTGCGCGCTCGGCGCCTTCGGTTGCGCCGACGGCCGCAGCGTCGTCACGCTCACGGTGAGCGCCGACAGCGCCATCGCCGGCATCGATCACCTGCACATCGTCGCCACCGAGGATGCGCCTCAGCGCAGCGCCAACCCCATCGACATCGCCATCGCCGGCGGTACGATTCCGCCCGCAGTGACCGTGCCGCTGGCCGCGCCGAAAACGATCCGCGGCGGCCTGACGCTCGCCGTGACCGCGCTCGCCGCCGACGGCACCACCGTCGCCACCGGCTCTACCGACGTCACCATCGCGCCGTCCAAGAGCTTCACCGCCGCCGTCGCGCTGACGGCGATGAGCCATCGCGCGCTCCGCTTCACGACCGAGCCGTCGGGCGCGCAGACGAACGCAACGCTGGGCTCGGTCGCCGTCGCGATCGTCGACGACGCCGGCACCACGCTCACCGACGCCACCGAGGTCGTCTCGCTGACGCTGGCCGGCGGCGCCAGCGGCGCCGTGCTCTCCGGCCACGTCCGCGTCGCCGCCGTCGCCGGCGTCGCCACCTTCCCCGATCTCTCGGTCAACGTCGCCGGCACCGGCTATACGATCATGGCGAGCGCGCCCAACGCCGACGCCGCCGCCAGCGACGCCTTCGACATCACGCCCGGCGTGTGGGTGCCGGTGGACGCAGGGCTCGACGGTGGATCGATGCAAAACCTGTTCTTCGATCCCAACGACGCCAACAGCGCCTGGGCCATCGCCGGCGCCAGCCTGTGGCACACCAAGGACGGCGGCGCCTCGTGGGCGCAATACGGCTCGGCGCTGCCGTCGGGCGCGATCCAAAACCTCGCCGTCAGCACCAAGACCTCGGACACGATCTTCCTCGCCGGAGGCGACAAGCCGCTCCGCCGCAGCGACGATGGCGGCGCGAGCTGGGACGTCGTCGGCGCCGGCTTGCCGCCGCCGATCGAGGGCGCGGTGCTCACGGTCGATCCCAAGGACGACACGATCGTCTGGGTCGTGAGCGGCGGCGCCCTGTACCGCTCGACCGATCGTGGCGACAACTTCGCGATGGTGACGACCCCGACGACGGCGGGCACGCTCGTCATCGATCCGACCAACGGCGCGACGCTGTATCTCATCGTCGGCTCGGGCGCGAGCGCGACGATCGACAAGAGCATCGACAGCGGGATGACCTGGACGGCGGCGAACAGCGGTTTGCCGGCGGGCACGCCGAGGATCTATCCGATCGACGCGGCCAGCGGGACGCTATGGGCCAGCGCGACGACGGGTCCGGCCGCCGCGACGATCTGCAAGTCCACCGACGGCGGGGCGCACTGGACCGCCGTCGGCAATCCGATCCCGTGCCAAGCGGTGTCGCTGGTCGCCGATCCGTCGAGCTCGATGCGGCTTTTCGTCGGCTGCGTGAGCGTTGCCGGCGACACGACCACCGCGCTCGCCCGCAGCGTCGACGGCGGCGCCACCTGGCAACCGCTCGGCAGCGCCATCCCGCTCGGCGACGCGCAGGCTGGCCGCTATCGGCTCGACGCCGCCGGCAACGTCTGGGCGTTCGCCGCCGAGGGCCCGCTCTACAAGTCGACGGACAAGACGAGCTTCACCTTCGCCGGACACGGCATCACCGCCGCGTCGGTCTCTTCGATCACCTTTTCCGGCCTCTGGTACATCGGCGTCTTCGGACGCGGCATCTTCCGCAGCGTCGCCGCGACCTCGTGGCAGGAGGCCGACAGCGGCTTCAACATCGCCGACGGGTTCTACACAACCGTCGGCAACACTTTTGCGCTCGACGACGCGTACCGGCTCTATCACACGACCGACGGGCTCAGCTGGAGCGTGGTCGCGCCGTTGATCGCGATGGATCAGTTCTACGCGTTCGACGCGTCGGCGTCCAACAGCAACGACGTCGTCGCGGTCGAGGGTGGCAGCATCGTGACCTCCACGAACGCGGGCGCAAACTGGACTTCGCGGACCACGACGCAGTCGCTGCTACAGCCGATCATCCGCGTCGATCCGATGACGCCCACGACCTTCTACGTCGCCGAAATGGGCTACCTGAGCAAGAGCACCGACGGCGGCGCCACCATCGTCGACATCCAGCCATCGGCGTCGAAGCCGACCTACACGGCGATGGAGATCGATCCGACTGCAACGAGCACCCTCTACGTCGCCAGCGCGGCCTCGCAGCTGTTCAAGACCACCAACGCCGGCGCCGCCTGGTCGACAGTCGGCAGCGGCCTGCCGGCGAACGACCAGGTGGTCGCGCTCGCGATCGACCGCACGGCGCCGATGACCGTCTACGCCGTCACGCAGGCGGAGGCGCTCTACAAATCGACCGACGGTGCCGCCACCTTCAAGGCGATCACGGCGCCGCCCGGCCTCGTCTCGCTCGTCGTCGATCCTGTGCAGAGCGGCCACGTCGTGGCGGCCACCTTCCTCGGCGTGTGGGAAACGACGACTGGCGGTGAGTAGCGGCTACAGGTCGAGATCGGTGATGGGACGGCAGAGCATGTCCGAGCCATCCTTGACGCAGCGCTGATCCTCGGGACACTTCACGTTCGACGCGCACACCTTCTCGCAGGTCGCCTTGCCGTCGCGATGCTTCACGCACTGCAGCTCGCCGTCGCAGCGGTTCTTGGCGTCGCACGCCTGGCCCTGATTCGCCGGCGCCTTGGCCAACGCGAGCGACGGCGACAGCGCGAGCGCGAGCATGACCATGAGGATGCGCATGGCTACAATCCTACGCCGTCGTTGATGGGCCGACAAACGCTGGCGGCGCCGTCTTTGACGCAGCGCTGATCCTCGGGGCACCTGGTCGCCTGCGCGCACACGATCTCGCAGGTCGACTTGCTGCCCGTGTGCGCGACGCAGCTCATTCCCGCGGCGCACGCGTTCTTCGCGTCGCACGCCTTGCCTTGTCCGCTCGGCGCCTTCGACGGGCCCGCGAGCGCGAGAAACAAAAGCACCAGAATGCGCATGTCGACCTCCTATGCCTTGACGCAGTTTCTGCCGGCGGCCTTGGCTTCGTAGAGCTTGTCGTCGGCTTTCTTGATCAGCGCCGCCGCGTCGGCGGCGTCGTCGCAGGTGGCCACGCCGATCGACACGGTCACCGCGATCTTGGTGTCCTCGAACTTGAAGGGCGCCTTCTCGACGAGCACGCGCACCTTGCCGGCGAAGTTGAGCGCGTTGGCGCCGTCGATCTCGGGCAGCACGATGGCGAACTCCTCGCCGCCGTAGCGCGCCAAAATATCCTCGCGCCGGATCTTGCCCTTGATGACCGTGGCCAACTGCTTGAGCACGTAGTCGCCCGCGAGGTGGCCGAAGCTGTCGTTGATCCCCTTGAAGCGATCGATGTCGAACAGGATGAGCGAGAGCTCGCGGCGATAGCGCTTCGAGCGTGACACTTCGCGATCGAGCTGCTCGAGGAAGTAGCGGCGGTTGAACACCTGCGTGAGCCCGTCGACCGTCGTGAGTCGATAGATCTCTTCATGGTAAGCGTTCTCGATGTTGCCGCCCGACAGGAACTTGAAGATGGTGCGCCCGATCTTGATGAAGTCGCCGTCGCGCAGCACGTACTCGTCGATGAGCTGATCGTTGACGTAGGTGCCGTTGGTCGAGCCGAGATCGCGCAGGATGATCGATTTGCCGGTGTTGATGATCTTGGCGTGATTGCGCGACACCGACTCTTGATCGATCTGCACGTCGGACTTCGACGAGCGGCCGATGATGATGTTGGCGTTCTCGAGGTTGTATTTGCGGCCGAGCTCGAGCCCGTAGATGACGACGAGGCAGGCGTCCTTGCCGACCGGCTTCTCCGCGATCTTCGAGATCACGGTCACGACGGTCTTGGACCGCGCTCCTTGAGAGGACATCGGGCCCTCCATCATAGCTCCGAAATCTCGGCGTCGAACAATTCCAATGCAAAAATTTGCGACATGAACCTACATGTCTTACCGTGGATTACATCAACCGGTAAGAGGCCGAGATGCTTCGTCAATTGAAGGTCCGCCGCCATGTCGCCACGTCGCTGTGCCTCTTGACCGTGTTCGCGCTGGTGGCGACACGCGCGCTCCACGATCGGCGCGCCGAAGCGGCACCGCCGGCGCTGATCCAGAGCGCGGCGCCCCGTTTCGAACCGGCGTTTGAAAATTCGAACCACCGTTCGAATTGGGCGCACGTGAAGAAAGAGGGCGGCGGCTACGTCGACGTGCGCGCCGACGGCAGCCGCGCCGAGTTGACGCTGGATCCAACGCTGCAGGGGCGCGTGGAAAAATTGTTGCGCGCGCATCCGACGCCCTATGCGGCGGCGGTGGTGCTGTCGGTCGAGGACGGGCGCGTGCTGGCGATGGTCGGGCGCTCGTCGAAAGAGCCGGGGCTGAGCGCGGCCGATCTGGTGATGAAGGCGTGGGCGCCGGCGGCCTCGATCTTCAAGCTGGTGACGGCGACGGCGCTGGTCGAGCGCGGCGTCTCGCCCGAGACGCGCGTCTGCTATCACGACGGCGTGCACTCGGTCGAGGAGTCGAACCTGCGTTCCAATCCGCGGCTCGATCGCACGTGCAACTCGTTTGCGTTCGCGCTGGCGAAGTCGCAGAACGCGATCATCGCGCGGCTGGCGCACGATCACTTGAACCCGAGCGCGCTCGAGCGCGTCGCGCATGCGCTCGGCTTCGGCGCCGCGCTGCCGTTCGCCTTTCCGACCGAGGCGTCGACGGCCAACGTGCCCGACGGCGGGCTGCCGTTCGCGCGCACCGCGGCGGGATTTTGGAACACGACCTTGTCGCCGTTGCACGGCGCCTATCTGGCGGCGACGCTGGCGCGCGGTGGCGTGACGCCGCCCTTGCGGCTCATCGATCGCGTCGTCGATCGCGCGGGCAATGCGACGCGCCCGCTGGCGGCGCCGGAGCGGCGCGTGGTCGACGAGGCGGCGGCGCGCGCGGTCGGACGCATGATGGTGGGCACGACCGAGTTCGGCACGGCGCGCACCGGCTTCCGCGACAAGAAGACCAATCGGCCGCTCTTGCCCGGAATCGCGGTGGCGGGCAAGACCGGCTCGCTCGATCGGCAGAATCCGTATCTGTCGTACTCGTGGTTCGTCGGCTACGCGCCGGCGGAGAAGCCCGAGGTCGCGATCGCGGTGCTGCTCGGCAACGGCGTCGACTGGCACGTCAAGGCGCACCAGGTCGCGCGCGAAGTGCTCGGCGAATACTTCGAAGGCGAGCGCGAGACCAATCCGCACATGGCGTCGCGCTAGAACTGAATCGGCGTCTGCGTCAGATCGATGCTCGACGCCGGCGCTGCGGCGGCGACGGTCGCGGCGAGCACGCCGTGGCCGAGGAGCGACGGATGCTTGTCGCAAGTGCCGTCGGACAGCTTGTAGAGCAGGCCCGCCGCGCAGGAATCGCCGCCGCGGAGCTCGGCGAGCGCGCCGAACGTGGTGAACGCCTTCGCCACCGAGGCATCGAGCCCCGGCGTTTGCGCCACCTGCACCAGCGCCTCGTCGAGGCCGTAGAGGGCCTGAAAATTCAGGTCCATCGTGTTCGAATATTCGAGCTCGTAATAGGTGACGACGACGAGCTGGCCGGCATAACCCGCGTGGCGGATGGCGCCGAGGACGTAGCCGACGTTCTCGGCCGCGCCCAAAATGGTCGCGGGCGCGCCGGCGGCGATGCATGCCGGAATGTTCTCGGGATCGGACTGATGCGCGGCGGTGCAGTCGTTCTGTAAGAGGAGCAGGTCGTTGGCGCCGATTCCGAGCGACACCGTCTTGGTGTCGGGGTGCTGCGCGAGATAGGCGAGCGCGAACTCGAGCTGCGACTCGGCGGCGCCGGCGTACTTGACGTGCATGGCGTTACCGGCGGCGCGCCACGCCTGACAGCCGTTGTCGGGCGAACGGACGTCGATGAAGCTGCCGCTCGTTTCGCCTTCGCACGACGCGTTGGCCTCGCGAATGCCGGCGAGACCGATCAGCTCGGGATAGCCGACGAACGACGAGATCCTCTTTTGTGCGACCGGATCGGCCGCCGCGACCGGGTTGTAGCCGAACGCGACCGAGTCGCCGAGCGCCAGATACGGTCCTTTGTACGAGAGCTCCTGCGTGGTCGTGTCGACCGGGCTTCCCACTTCGCCGGCGCAGCCGACGAAACCGAGAATTCCCACCGTCGCCGCCGCCACCATCATCGTGTTTCCGAGTGAGGGTATGTAGCGCATGGTAGTCCTCCCGCGCGATCGTATTTCCACCATGCGCGCCGACGGTGAGCACTGTCCAGTAGTAAGGTTTGAATACTCGCTTACGAAATCGCGCGTGCTAGATTGCCCGCGTGCACGCGGCGCTCGCGTACCTCCTGGTCGTCGTCTTCGTCGCCACGCTGATTCGTTCCGCGCTCGGGTTCGGCGAGGCGCTGGTCGCGGTGCCGCTCTTGGCTTTGCGCATGCCGATTGCCGTCGCGGCGCCGCTGGCGGTGCTGGTGTCGATCACCATCGCCGCGATCGTAGTGGCGCGCGACTGGCGCGACGTTCACGCGCGCAGCGCCGGCTGGCTGGTGCTGGCGACGCTCCCGGGAATTCCGCTCGGCCTGTGGCTGCTCACCGCCGTCGACGGGCGACTGGTGAAGGCGGGGCTCGCGCTCGTCATCCTCGCGTTCGCCATCTACGCGCTCGCGAGACGCACGCCGGCGCGGCTCGATCGCGATCGGCTCGGTTGGCTCATCGGCTGCGGTCTGTGCGCCGGCGTGCTCGGCGGCGCCTACGGGATGAACGGTCCGCCGCTGGTGGTGTACGGCTCGTTGCGGAGCTGGCCGGCGGCGCGGTTTCGCGCGACCTTGCAGGCGTACTTTCTGCCCGCGAGCATGATCGGCATGGCCGGCTACTGGATGGCCGGGCTCTGGTCGCCGACGGTGAGCGAGGACTTCCTGCTCGTGCTGCCGGCGATCGCGGTCGGCGTCGTCGCCGGTCGCATGATCAATCGGCGGCTGGCGGGGCGCTCGTTTTCGCGTTGGGTGCACGGCGGGCTCATCGTCACCAGCGTCGCGCTCCTGGCGCAGGCGCTGTCGGCGACGTAGCGCGTGGCGCGGCTGTCGGACATCGTCGCGCCGAGGCTGCGCGCGCTGTTCGTCGGGATCAACCCGGGGCTGCGCTCGGCGGCGCTCGGGCACAACTTCGCGGGCAAGGGCAATCCGTTCTGGCGCCTCTTGTACGCGGCGCGGCTCATCGATCGGCCGCTCGGATTCGCCGAGGAGCGCGCGCTGCTCGACTATGGGCTCGGCATCACCAACGTGTGCGCGCGGCCGTCGCGCAGCGCCAGCGAGCTGACGCGGCAGGAGCTGGCGGCAGGCGCGCGCTCTCTCGAGCGCAAGGTGCAGCGCCTGCAGCCGCGCACGGTGGTGCTCGTCGGGCTCACGATCCATCAGCAGATCTTCGGGCGCCGCGCGACGCCCGGCGCCAAGCCGGAGACGCTCGGCGGCGCGCCCGTGTTCGTGGTGCCCAATCCGAGCGGGCTCAACGCCAGCTTCCCCGGCTTCCAGTCGAAGCTGATCTGGTTCGAAGCGTTGCGCGAGTGGCTCGACGCTACCTCTGTGTAGACGGCGCGGCGGCAGCGGCGCGTTTGCGTGCGTGACAGTGCCACGCCATCGGTGGCGTCTCGAGGTTTGTTTCCATGAGGAACGATCGCAGCTCGACGATCTCGAGCGACGGCTCGATCGCGCTCGTCACGTCGCGCGCGCTGCGTCGCGGCGGTCCGCCGTCGCGCGGCCCGCCTTCGGTGGAGCCGACGAGGCTCAGCCACTGTCCGCCCGGCGCCAATAGCGCCGCGACGCGCGCGGCAAACTTCG
>DASXOU010000297.1:0-6860 GCA_036494045.1 Polyangia bacterium
GTTGATGGCGTGCGCGAGCGCGTGCACTGCGGCCGGCTGGCGCGGTCCGACGACGACGACGGCATCGCCGCCGGCCGACATCAGGTCCTTGGCGACGGCCTTGACCCAGGCGTTGGCCTTGTCGCTGCCGGCATCGGCGGCGGCGCCCGAGACCGCGCCGTGGAGCGCGCGGGCGACGCGGGCGATGTCGACGCTGCGCGTGCGCAGGCGGTGATCCGCCATCATGCCCGTGCAGCTCAACATCGCCTCGGCGACATAGAGGCGGCTCATGTCGGCGCCCGGCGTGCGCCGCTCGGCCCACTGCCGCTGCTGCGCGAGGTACATCGGCCAGCCGCCGAGGAAGTCGGCGTCGAGCGAGGCGACCACCTTGGCCTTGGTCAGATCGAGCGCGGTCTCGAGCGGGCGGCCGAACGCGATGCGCGCGCCTTCGTACGCTTCGTCGCGCGACAGCGGATCGTGCCCGTACCAGCGCGCCTTGGGAAACTCGGCGGCGATGCGCTTTTGCAGCGCGGCGACGAGCGGCGACGCCGACGGCTCGACGAGGAACGCCAGCTTGCTGCCGCCGTCGCCCTTGAGCCCGTCGAGGTGATTGACGAGCGCGTAGCACAGCTGCTTCCAGCTGCGGCCCTTGCCGCGCTCTTTGATCTCGCGGGCGCGCGTCTCGTCGTAGAGCGAGAGGATCGTCGCCTGATCGAACGACGAGGTCGCGCCCTTGGTCGTCGGATGCTCGGGGTTGCCCTGGATGTTGGTCGGGCGCCCTTCCCACGCCGTCGCCAGCACCGCGGTGGCCACGCCGCCGTAGCTGAGCGTGGTCGCGTAGTGCAGCGGGCGGCCGGGAACGACGTCGGTGGGCTTGATGTTGTAGGGGAGGATCCTCTCCGGCGGATCCTTGCAGCCGGCGAGCGAGCCGACGCCCGCGAGCGCGAGCGTGCCGCCGACGAGCTGCATGAACTCGCGCCGCGACGTGCCGTCGAGCTCGCTGGCGCCGTCGGAGAATTCGCGCACGGCTTCCGCCTGCGCCTTCTCGGGATTCTCTTGCTCGTCGACGCTGCGCCAGCCTTCGGCCGCGATCGGCGGGGTTTTCTCTCGCTTACTCATCGGTGGCACGTCGTGCAAGAGGTGCGGCTGTGGACGTCAGTCATATTCTGCGGATTCTGGGCGCTGTTGGCGCCCGAGTCGGAGCCGACACCTTCGATCGCCGGCCAGCCGTACTTCTCGCGCCCTTCGTCGGTCTCGATCATCGCCGTGATGTCTTCGTGCGGGCGCAGGTTCGGCGACGGATTGCGGTGACAGTCGAGGCACCAGCCCATCTGCATCGTCGGGCCCTGGCGGATCTCCGGCATCTCGGCGACGTTGCCGTGGCAGGTGATGCAGCCGACGCCCTTGGCGACGTGGATAGAGTGGTTGAAGTAGACGAAGTCGGGAAGCGTGTGGACCTTCTTCCACTCGATCGCCTGCCCCGAGAAGTACGCCTTGCGTACCAGATCGAGGTACGGCGACTGGTTCCAGATCTGCGCATGACAGTTCATGCAGACGCTGGTGGCCGGGTAACCCGCCGACGACGACGTCTCCACCGTGTTGTGGCAATAACGGCAGTCGATGCCGTCGTCGCTCACATGGTGGCGATGGTCGAACTCGATGGGTTGGGTGACCGGCTCGTGCTGCAGCGTCGCCAGTGGAGTGCGCTTGTAGAGCAGCAAGAGCAGCAGGCCGCCGGCTGCGCCTCCCTGCAATACGATCAGCACGAGTCGGATAACGGTGTTGGACCAGGGGGGGAAGAGTGGTCTCATTGGCTCGCGGTTTTGCGCCGCATCTATAAATTTTTACGGGCGCATGTCAACCGAAAACGTTGCGCGCGGCGTTACGCCGATGGAGTGGGAGAAAGGAAGAGGGGGAAGGTTACTGGCTGCTGTCGACGAGACCGTGACGGATCGCGAAGCGCGTCAGGCCCTGGGCGTCGTGCAGGTCGAGCTTGGACATCAGGCTCACGCGATGCGCGTTGACCGTGTGTACGCTGATGCCGAGCTTGGTGGCGATCGCCTTGTTGGTGTTGCCCTCGGCGATGAGCTGCAACACTTCGCGCTCGCGGCCGCTCAAGCGATCGATCGGATTGGCCGCCGACGCCGCGTCGACCACTTCCGACGAGTAGTAGGGCTGGCCGGCGAGCGCGCCGCGGATCGCGCGCGCCAATTCGCTGACGTCGGCGCCTTTGACGACGTAGCCGTGGCAACCCGCTTCGCGCGCGCGCTGAACGACAGCAGGTGACGAATGCATCGAGAGCACGACGACCTTGGCGTCCGACGATTCACGAATTCGTTTGATCGCTTCGGTGCCGTGCAGTTCGGGAAGCGAGAGATCCATCACGACGACGTCGGGCTTGAGCTCCGTCGTCAGTCGCACGGCTTCGACACCATCGGCCGCCTCGCCCACCACCTCGAGATCCGACGACGCACCGAGCAGCGCGCGCAGACCTTGTCTCACCACCGTGTGATCTTCGACCAGAAGGACCCGAGTTCTCATCTTTGTATTGCTCCGTTTTCCCGATCCGTTATTTCTACCTTAGCACTTTAAGATTACACTTACACCGTGACCGGGTGGGTTTATCTAGCGGTGATGGCGGCGGCGCTACTTTTTCTTTCGAACGGCGCCGTGCTCGTTTCTACGTTTCGGCTTTCACGGCGAAATCGGCGCCTCGAGGAGAAACTGGCCGAGCGCAACTCGAAGCTGCACGCGTTCGCGGTGGAGTTAATTCGCGCAGAGGAAGATCAAAGATCTCGGATTGCGCGCGAGCTGCATGATGGTGTTGGGCAGATCATGACGGCCGTGAATATCGAGTTGCAGATGCTTCATGATAGCGCGCCAAAAGAGATCCAGCCGCGCGTCGAAGACGTGCGCGCGCTGGCGGCGCAATGTCAGACGGAGATGCGGCGCGTCTCGCACGAGCTGCGTCCGGCGATCCTCGACGAGCTCGGGCTCGCCGAAGCGGTCAAGGCGCTGGTCGAGCGCATGGCCAAGCACGCGCACATCGAGATCGCGTGCGACGTGCAGGGCGAGGTCGATCGCGTTCCCGGTGACGCAGTGATCGCGTGCTATCGCCTGGTGCAGGAGGCGCTCAACAACGTCGTGCGTCACGCCGACGCGCAGCGCGCCGAGGTCTCGCTGCATCGCGACGCCGATCGCTTGCTCGTCACCGTCACCGACGACGGGCGCGGCATGCGCTACGATCCGTCGTCGCCGGACACGCAGCGCGATGGCCACTTCGGCCTCCTCGGCATGCAAGAGCGCATTCGCGCGATCGGCGGCACGTTCAAGTACGGGCCGCCGCCGGATAAGCGAGGTACGCAGATTCACGCGGAGTTTCCGGTCGCGTGAAGCCGCTATGAGGAAGTGCTAGGATGAATGGGTTTCATGGCCGTTTGCAGCCGTTGTCATAAGGACTGGCCTGACCAGTACTGGGTGTGCCCCGAGGACGGGACGGTCCTGACGGCGGCGCGCACGGCCACGGGCGAGATCCTGACGCCGCCGATCGGCATTCCGCGCGAAGAAGATCTGCGCGTCGGCACGATGATCGGCGAGTACCGCGTCGAGGGCAAGCTCGGCGAGGGCGGGATGGCGACGGTGTTCTCGGCGATGCATCCGCTCATCGGCAAGAAGGTCGCGATCAAGGTGATCTCGCGACGGCTGTGCGCGGATCTGCACGCGGTGGAACGGTTCATCAACGAAGCGCGCACGGTCAATCAGATCGGCCATCCGAACCTCGTCGACATCTTCGCGTTCGGCGTGCTTCCCGACGGGCGCGCGTATCTGGTGATGGAGTGGCTGCAGGGCGAGACGCTCGGCGAGCGCATGCACAAGGGGCGCATGCCGGTGCCGCGCGCGCTCGACGTCCTCACGCAGATCGTCGACGCGCTCGAGGCGGCGCACGAAAAGGGGATCGTTCACCGCGATCTCAAGCCGCACAATATCTTCGTCGACGAGCGTGGCGAAAAGCTGCGCGTCAAGCTGCTCGACTTCGGCATCGCCAAGCTCGCCGATTCGGACGCGAGCGTGCCGAAGACGCGCTCGGGCGTGGCGATGGGGACGGCCGGCTATATGTCGCCCGAGCAGGCGCGCGGCAAGAACGTCGATCATCGAACCGACACCTATGCGCTCGCGTGCGTCGCGTACGAGCTGCTCCTGGGGCGCTTGCCGTTCGTCGCCGATACGGCGATCGACATCTTGGCGATGCACCTGGCGGCGGCGCCGCCGGCGCCGCGATCGCTGTGGCCGACGATGCCGGCGGGGCTCGAGAAGATCCTTCTGCAGATGCTGTCGAAGGAGCCCGACGGGCGGCCGTCGCTGACGCAGGTGCGCGCGCTCTTCGACGCGGCGGCGCGATCGATCACGCCGACGATGGGCGTGGCGGTGGGGCCGCGGCCGGTAGTGGCGCGGACGTGGCCGACGTGGCTGGTCGCGGGCGGGCTGGCGGCGCTGGTGGTGGTCGCGGGGATCTATGGATATACGACCGCGCGGCAGCGCGAGCTGCGGGAACAGGCGCGCGCGGCGACGGTGGCGCCGCCGGCGGCGGTGCCGGTGAGCGCGCCGGTCGCGGCGGCGGCGACAAAGCCGACGTTGCCATCGACACTAATCGTGCACGCGCCTCAAGGATCGCACGTCGGCGTCGACGGGCAGGAGTACGTGGCGGGCGAGGCGCCGCTGCGCATCGACGTCGTCGGCGGCGAGCATCGCGTGGTGGTGGCGGCGCCGCACAAGCTGGTGTGGAGCGGCAGGGTGCAGGTCGCGGCGGGCGCGAGCGCCGAGGTGCGGCCGGCCCTGTTGCGCACGCGGCCGGCGCGGAGCGTGGCGCCGGCGGCGACGGCGACGACCACGACGGCTGCCGACGGCAAGCCCGAAGCCAAGCCCGAGCCGCAGAAGAAGTCGGGCGACTACACCCTCGACCCTTTTTAGCCGGCCGCTTATGATGGAGTCGGATGCGACTCGTCTCGCTGCTGCTCGTAGCGATCGCGCTGCCGGCGGTGGCCGCGCCCCCGACGGCGCCGCCGGCGCCCGATCCCGCGCGTGATCATTACGAGCGCGGGCTGGCCAAGTACAACCTCGCCGAGTTCGACGCCGCCATCGTCGAGTTCAAGCAGTCGTACGAGCTCTCGAAGGCGCCGCGCCTCTTGTTCAACATCGCGCAGGCCTATCGGCTGAAGAAGGACCTGCAGCTGGCGCTCTATTTCTACGAGACCTATCTGCGCGCCGATCCGAGCCCGCCGAACCTCGCGGACGTGGAGGACAAGATCGCGGAGATGAAGCACGCGCTCGACGAGGAGCAGCGCAGGGCGCCGACCGGCGGTCCGACGACGACTCGCGGCGGGAGCGCGACGGCGATGGGGACGCCGCGTGAGCGCGCGCCGCGGCGACGCACGATGGCGCTCGGGATCGCGGTGGGCGCCGTCGGCGTGGCGTCGCTGGCGGTCGGCGGGGGCCTGCTCGGCCTGGCGTCGTCGGACGCGCGCTCGCTGCACGCGGTCGCGGTCGCGGGGCAGCCGTGGACGGCGGCGAACCAGGCTATGTTCGATCAGGGCGAGCGCGCGCAGACGGCGGGGATCGTGATGCTGTCGGTCGGCGGCGCGCTGGTGGTCGGCGGCAGCGTCGCGCTGGTGATCGCGCTGCGTGGCCGATGAGCGATTCGCCGCCCGATCCAACGGACGACTCGCCGATTCGGCACGTCAGCGATACCGCGTTCTGGGTGGCGACCTATCGCGCCAACGAGGGCGAGCGTAAAGATGCGCTGTTCTCCGATCCACTGGCGGCGCGGCTGGTCGAGGGGCGCGGGCGCCAGATCGCGGCGCGCATGTCGGACACCAAGATGCTGGCGTGGATGATCCCGATCCGCACGCGCATCATCGACGACCTGGTGGCGCAGGCGATCGCCGACGGCTGCGATCTGGTGGTCAACCTCGGCGCCGGGCTCGACACGCGGCCCTATCGCCTCGAACTGCCGGCGACGCTCACGTGGATCGAGGTCGACTTCGCCGAGACCATCGCGTTCAAGGAGGCGCGGCTCGCCGGCGAGCCCGCGCGCTGCCGGCTCGAGCGCGCGTCCGTCGATCTCGCCGACACGGCCGCGCGGCGCGCGTTTCTCGACGGCGTCGCCGCGCGCGCCAAGAAGGCGCTCGTGCTCACCGAAGGCGTGATCCCGTATCTGTCGAACGACGAGACCGCGGCGCTGGCCGACGACCTGCGCGCGCGCGACGCGTTCGCCTGGTGGATCGTCGAGTACATCGAGCGTCGGCCGCCGATCTCGCGCGCGCGGCGCCGGCAGATGGCGGCGGCGCCGTTTCGCTTCTCTCCCGGCGATTGGACCGCGTTCTTCGCCGCGCACGGCTGGCATATGCAGACGCTGCGCAGCTACGGCGACGAAGCGCGCCGGCACCGCCGGCCACCGCCGTTCGACTGGAAGGTGCGCCTGCTTTTGGCGCTGGCGCCGAGGCGCACGCGCGAAAAGTGGCGGCGCGGCTACGGCTTCGCGGTGCTGGCGCGCAGCTGATCGCGCACTTTTTCGACGCGCGCAAAGTAGCGCAGGAAATTTTCGCCGAGGATGCCCCGGATCTCGTTGTCGCCGTGGCCGCGGCGGATCAATTCCTCGACGAGCTTCGGCACGTACGAGACGTCGGCGAAGTCGGCCGGCGGATCGTCGATGCCGTCGAAGTCGGTGCCGAGCCCGACGGCGCCGGGCGCCAGCTTGAGCGCGTGCTCGAGGTGATCGACGTAGCGCGACAGCGTCGTGTGATAGGCGCGCTCGGGCTTGGCGCGTGCGGCGGCGAGCCCGCCGGCGTCGAGGAACGACGAGCTGGCGTTGATCATGACCACCC
>DASXOU010000298.1:0-7679 GCA_036494045.1 Polyangia bacterium
CAGCTGCGCCACGACGGCGTCGGGTCCGCGCGCGACGAGCGCGAGCTGCGCCGCACGCGACGCCTCGGCGCGGCGGTCGGTCAAGTTCACGACCTCGCCATGCGCCACGCCCCCGAGCGAAGTGATCGCCGCGTGCGGCTCGTCGACGAAGTCGCGCACGCCTTCGGAGAGCCAGTGATAGCGACGCGCCGTGCCCGCCTCGGGCCGCATGCCCTGCTGCACCACGACCCACTTGCCGTCGTCGGCGACGATGAAGCCGTGCAGATAGAGCTGATAGCCGTCCTGCACCGCGGCCGAGTCGACCTTCGCCACCAGCTTCGACGTCTGCGCCAGCGCGTCGCCGTCGACGCCGACGCGATCGCCGAGCGCGCGCAGCTCGTCGGGCGTCCGGCGCGAGTGGCGCCCGCGGCCGCCGCAGACATGGAGCCCGAGCTCGTCGGCGACGGGACCGAGCCCGCGCTTGAGCGCGCCGAGCACGCTGGTCGTGATCCCCGAGCTGTGCCAGTCCATGCCCATCACGCAGCCGAGCGACTGGAACCAGAACGGATGCGCGAGGCGCCGCAAGACTTCGTCGCGGCCGTATTCGATCGCGAGCGCTTCGACGAGCACGCGCCCGAGCGCGGCCATTCGCGACGCGAGCCAGGCGGGCACGCGGCCGCCGTGCAGCGGCAGATCGGCGCTTCCAGTGCGACCCGTACGGATGTTCAGTATACTCGATCGGCGGCGCCAAAGCCTGATAGGTGTCTCAGGATGATGACGAATCGATTGATCCTGGCGCTCGTGGCGTCGACGACCGTCGCGGCCGTCGGCTCGGCGCGCGAACAAAAAAAGGGCGCGTACGAGCGCATGGCGCCGCTGCAACAATACTTGATCGCCGATCGCAACGCCGAGGTCGCGCTGGCGCGAAGCGCGGCGCCGCCGTCGATCTCGAGCGACGCCAAGGTGCTCGTGCTCGGCGCGCACGGCTACGAGACGGCGGCTGAGGGCAAGAACGGTTTCGTCTGTCTCGTCGAGCGCTCGTGGATGGCGGGATTTTCCGTGGCGGAGTTCTGGAATCCCAAGATTCGCGCGCCGCTCTGCTTCAATCCGCCGGCGGCGCGCTCGATCGTCCCGTCGGTGCTCAAGCGAACCGAGCTGATCCTCGCGGGCATGCCCAAGGAAAAAGTGAGCGCGGCCCTCGTGACGGCGTTCGCGCATAAGGAGCTGCCGACGCCGCTGCCGGGCGCGGTGAGCTACATGATGTCGAAGCAGCAACACTTGAACGACGTCGGCGGCCACTGGGTGCCGCACGTCATGTTCCACGTGCCGCCGGCGGACAACGCCGAGTGGGGCGCGAACCTGCCGGGCTCGCCGTTTCTCGCCGGCCCGCCAGACGGACCGGAGCCGGTCAAGGTGTTCATGTTGCCCGTGCGCACGTGGTCGGATGGGACGCCCGCTCCGGACATGAAGATGTAGCTGCGCCGGTCGGACGTAACTCTTGACAGAGCGACGTCCTCGTGCGACGAGGCGTCATGAAGCGCACCGCCGGCCTCGCGTTCTTCGCGTTCCTCTCGTTCGTCGCCGGCTGCGGCGGCCAGCTCCGTCCCGCCGACGGTGAAACGGCCGCCGCCGACACCGCGACCGCCGCCACGACGCCGACGCCGACGCTGTCGTTCGCCGCCGACTGGTCGATCACGCAATCGGCGCCGCTCGTCGCCGGCGCGAGCGCGGCCATCCACTACGATCCGGCGCGGCTGCCAAAGTGCCGCGCCAGCGCCGAAGGATTTCCGGCGTGGGCGATCGGCGCCTACTACGCCGTCGACGGCGGGCAGGGGTTCGACGTGCCGGTCACGCAGTTCACGAACGGCGCCGTCGTGCCCGTGGACGCCACGTTCGTCGTGCCACCGGGCCGCGATCTCGCCGTCTGGTTCCACGCCTCCGACGACGGCGGTTGCGAGCAGTGGGATTCGAATTACGGGCAGAATTTCCACTTCGCGGTCACGAGCGCGCCGACGCTGCGCTTCTCGTGGCCCGGCTGGAGCTACTCGCAATCGGCGCCGCTCGTCGACGGCGGCGAGCTGCTCGTCGACTACGACATCCGCCGCTTGCCGTTCTGCCGCGGCGCCGCGCCGAACGGCACGCAAACGTGGGACGTCGTCGTCGATTACCAGTTCGACGGCGGCGCGGTCGCCTCCGCGTCGCTGACCTCGGTCAGCCAGAACGTCCGCACCGAGGTGCCGGCGGCGATCGTGGCACCGACGGGCGCGAGCGCGGTGAGCGTGTGGTTCGAGAACTTCGATGCGGGCGGCTGCAGCGGCTGGGATTCGGCCTACGGCGCCAACTATCATTTCGCGCTCGTTCGGTGATAAAATAGCGGACGGGAGGTCCCGTGCCGCGCAAACAAGACGTCCCTACGATCAACCTCGACGACTTCACCATCGCAAAAGAGGTGCTCGATCTCCTGCCGGGCGAGGTGGCGCTGCGCCATCGCGTCCTGCCGGTCAACGCCGAGGACGGAACGCTCGTCGTGGCGATGTCCGATCCGTCGAACCTTCACGCGGTCGATACCGTGAAGGAGCGAACGGGCATGAGCGTCGAAGTCTGCCTCGCCGAGACGCGCGCCCTGCGTCGCGCCATCGATCGGTACTATTTCCCGAACTGACTGAAACTCCTCGCCTTCACGCCCGGCCCGGCGGGCCTGCAAAAACAATCCGTCTTGACGGTTTGTTTTTGGTGCGTTACCGATGTCGCCATGACCGTGCGCTTGTACCCGCGGGGCCAGTTCGGCCGCCGCAGCAACATCCAGCGCAGCGTCGAGATGCAGAATCGGCTCTTGCGCGCGACCATCGACGTCCTTCTGCGCCACGGCTACGCCGAGCTGACCACGCGCGAGGTCGCCATGCGCGCCGCCTGCTCGCGCGGCGCGTTCCAATATCACTTCCGCACCAAAGAAGAGCTGGTGCTCGCCGCCGTCGGCCACCTCTTCGACGAACGCAACCGCCAATTCCGCGAGGCGTTCGCACGCGTGCCCGCCGACGCCGATCGCCCCGCGGTCGCGCTCGATCTCTTGTGGCGCATCCTCGGCGGCGACAGCTTCTACGCCTGGCTCGAGCTCGCCGTCGCCGGCCGCACCGACGAGCGCCTCGGCCAAAAAGTGCGCGACCTCGGCGCCCGCACCGCGCACGCCGTCGAGCAGACCTTCCGCGAGTTCTTCCCCGCGCCGGCGACGCCGAACCCGTTCTACGAGATGGCGCCGCGCTTCGTCTTCGCGCTCCTGCAGGGCCTCGCGCTCGATCGCCTGCTCGTCACCGAGCATCGCATCCGCGCCGACGAGGTCATCACGCTCGTCAAGCGTCTCGCGCCGTTCGCCATCCCCGGAGGTCAGCCATGACCGAGCCCGCACTGATCACGCCCGCCAGCGAAGTTCCCGTCGAGGAAGCACGCCAGACGCGCGAGTCGTACGAGGCGCTGCTTGGGCGGCTGTCGCGACAATCGGTGACCAAGCGCTACGAGTGCTATCGCGACATCGACTGGGACGCGCCCGAGTTTCGCATCGAGCCCGACGATCCGCGCTGGGAGCTGCCGGCGTCCGATCCGCTCGGCGGCACCGCCTGGTATCGCGCGCTGCCCGCGGCGACGCGCACGCGGCTCGGGCTCTATCGGCTCGCGACGTTCATGAAGGTCGGGTTGCAGTTCGAGAACGTGCTCAGCCAGGGCCTTCTGCGCTTCGCCCTAACGCGCGGCGAGCAGTCGCCCGAGCAGCGCTACGCGTATCACGAGCTCATCGAGGAGTCGCACCACTCGATGATGTTCGCCGAGTTCGTGCGCCGCACCGGGCTCGAGATTCGCGGATTGGCGCGCGTGTGGCTGCGCATCGATCGCGTCGTCGTCGCGCTCGGCGAGCGCTTTCCCGAGCTGTTCTTCGTGTTCGTGCTCGGCGGTGAGGATCCGATCGACCACGCGCAGCGCCTGGCGCTGGCCGAGCGCGACGGGCTGCATCCACTGGTCAAGCGCATGTCGCAGATCCACATCACCGAGGAGGCGCGCCACTTGTGCTTCGCGCGCAGCTTTCTGCGCGAGCACGTGCCCAAGCTGTCGCCGAAAAAGCGCGCCGTGCTCGCGGTGGCGGCGCCGGCGGTGCTGCGCTTGACGGCGGAGCTGATGCTGCGGCCGTCGCCGTCGCTGGTGCGCGAGTTCGACATTCCGCCGGCGGTCGTCGACGAGGCGTTCACGCACAACGCGGCCTATCGCGCGCTCACGTTTCAATCGCTGGCCAAGGTGCGCGCGCTCATGGACGAGCTCGGCTTGATCACGCCGCGCACGGCGCGCTGGTGGAAGACCATCGGAGCGGCGGCGTGAAAATCGCGGTCACCGGCGCGGCCGGGCAGCTCGGCACCGTCGTGTTGCGCCGGCTCGCCGTCGAGCGCGGCGTCACCGCGCTGCGCTCGCTCGATCTGCGCCCGCCGGCGGTGGCGTCGGCCAAGCTCGAGCACGTGCGCGCCGACGTGCGCGATCCCGAGTTCGCCCGCTTTCTCGACGGGTGCGATGCGCTCGTGCACCTGGCCTTCATCGTCACCGGCGCGCCGCCGCGCGACGTGTTCGACGCCATCAACGTCGCGGGATCCAAGAACGTAATGGGCGCGGCGGTCAAAGTCGGGATCCAGAAGATCGTGTACACCTCGTCGGTGGCGGCCTACGGCGTCGTCCACGGCCATCCGCGGCCGATCGTCGAGGAGACGCCGCGCGTGCATCAGCGCGCGTTTCCCTATTCGGCGGCGAAGTTCGAGGTCGAAGCCTGGCTCGACGACTTCGAGCCGCGCCATCCCGAGGTCGCCATCGCACGGCTGCGCCCGTCGATCGTGATCGGCGCGCCGACGGTGCACGCGCACGGCGCCATGCTCGCGCGCCGCGCCATCGTCGACGTCGAGGCGCCGATGCCTCTGGTGTGGGACGAAGACGTCGCCGAAGCGGTCGCGCTGGCGCTGCGCAAAAATGCGCGCGGCGCCTTCAACGTGACCGCCGAGCCGGCAGCGACGGCGCGCGAGCTCGCGGCGGCGTGCGATCTGCGGCTCATCCGCGTGCCCAAGGCGATCATGAGCGGCATCGCGCAGCTCGGCGCGCTGGCGCAGAAGCTCGGGCTGTCGGAGGCGCTCGATCCGGCGTGGCTGCGGCTCACCGACGTGTGCATGGAGATGTCGGCGGAAAAAGCGCGGCGCGAGCTCGGCTGGAAGCCGAAGTGCCCGACGCCGGAGTCGGTGGTCACGCGCTTTTTGGCCGAGAACTCGACGGGGATGGATCGGCGGCTCGATCTGTTCGTGCGCCTCCTGCAGCTCGGCGCGCGCCGCCGCATCGACGATCCGACGATGTATACGCGCGGCCGCGTGCACCTGCGCCTGACCGGGCCCGGCGGCGGCGACGTCGGCTTCGTGCTCGATCGCGACAAGGTCGAGATCCTGCGCGAAGCGCCGCGCCCGCCGACGACGGTGGTGTCGATGAAGAAGACGACCTTCTACGATCTTCTCGCCGGGCGCACCGACTTCAACACCGCGCAATTCACCGGCAAGGTGCGCGTCGAGGGCGAGGCGCTCAACGCGCTCGTCGTCGCCGCGGTGGTCACGCGCTTTCGCGCCGAGGCGCCGAGGCGCTTGCAGAAATTCCTCGTCAAAGGAGCGGGCACATGAAGTTCTCCATCTTCTTCGAGATGCAGATCTCCGAGCCGACGCGCGCCAGGGAAGCGCAGACGTTTCGCGATTGCCTCGAGCAGGCGGTCTTCGCCGACAAGCTCGGCTATCACTGCGTGTGGGAGGTCGAGCATCACGGCCTCTACGAATATTCGCACTCGTCGGCGCCCGAGATCTTCTTGTCGTTCGTCGCGGCGCGCACCGAGCGCATCCGCATCGGCCACGGCGTGACGCTCCTGCCGTATCGCTATAACCATCCGATCCGCATCGCCGAGCGCGTGGCCACGCTCGACATCTTGTCGGGCGGGCGCGTCAACTGGGGCTCGGGGAAATCGGCGTCGCTCGTCGAGCAGCAGGCGTTCGAGAACGATCTGCAGACGCTCCACGATCAGTGGCTCGAGGCGATGGAGATGATCCCGCGCATGTGGTCCGCCGACGTGTTCTCGCACGAAGGGCGCTTCTTCAAGGTGCCGCCGACGCAGATCATCCCGAAGCCGGTGCAGCAGCCGCATCCGCCGATGTTCGCCGCCTGCACCAAGCCCGACAGCGCCGTCGCCGTCGGCAAGCTCGGGCTCGGCGCGCTCAACTTCGCCTTCGGCAACGATGAGTACCTGACGCAGAAGGTGACCGAGTACAAGAAGGCGGTGGCGGGCGCGCAGCCGGTCGGGCGCAAGAAGACCGATTGGTTCGCCTGCACGCCGGCGACGCTGGTGCTCGACGACGATCGCAAGGCGTGCGCCCACGGAATTCGCGGCGCGCGCTTCTTCGGCGAGAGCCTGGCGCAATATTATCTCGGCGGCAGTCGGCCGACCGGGCGGCTCAACGTGTCGCGCGACTTCATCAGCGACGCGGATCTCGACGACGCGATGGCGGCGCGCAATCAGCCGGGGACGCCGGTGGCGGCGATCGTCGGCGACGCGGCGTGCGCGAAGGAGACGGTGGCGCGCTTTGCCGACATCGGCGTGGACGAATTGATCCTGGTGATGCAGATGGGCACCGTGCCGCACGAATTGATCATGGAGAGCCTCAAGACCTTCGGCGAGAAGGTGATGCCGCACTTCGCGTAGCCGGCGATTACTTCTTCTTCGGGCGGTTCTCGAGGCGCACGACCAGGCGTAGGCCGCTCCAGGTATCGTCGATGGCGCAGACCTTGTTGTCGACGAGGCCGGTCGGCAGCGCCACGTCGCGCACGACGTTCTCGGTCATGTCGGTGGCGACACCCGATGCTTTCTTGGGCCACGCGATCCACAGGCCACCGGCCGGTTGCATGCGCGCGGCGACGGTCGCGAGCTTCTTGGTGAACGCGGCGCGAGCGGTCACGAACCAGACGATGACGTCGAGGTCGCGCGATTTCCCGTCGACGAGCGCGGCGCCGGCCGGCAGCGCGAGCGCGAAATCTTTCGGCGCGTCGATGAGCGCGACGCGCGCGGCCGGCTTGATGCCGAGCTTCTGCGGCAGCGGCGTGCCCGAATAACCGGCCGTCTTCGCCGTCGTCTTCGCCATTAGGCGCTCCTGAGCGGCGTCACCGGCCGCGGCACCGTGTCGGGCGCGGCTTGCGTGAGCAGCTCCACGCGCACCACGCGCTTGACGCTCATGCAGGCGTTGCCGCTCGTCGGAACCAAGAGGCGCGCCGGCCCGCCGTTGGCTTCCGGCAGCGGCGCGCCGTCGAGCCGATGCGCCAGCACCGCCGCCGCGCGCGCCTCGTCGAGCGTCAGGCACGCGCGATAGTCGCCGTCGTCGTGGACCATCACGTGCGTCGCCGCCGGCAGCGGCTGCGCGCGCGCCAACAGCGCGCCGAGCCGCACGCCCTGCCCGCGCACCTTTGGGCTCAGCGCCGCCGTGTCGTCCACGAGATCGGCGCCGCGGGCGAGCGCATCGAGCGCCGCCCAATCGAGCGCCAGCGGCCGCGCGCACGCGCCATCGACGATGAGCGAGAAGGTCATGGCCGGGCGATCGTATACAATCTTTTGCGATGCGTCTCGTGCCCTTCGCCCTCGTCTTCGTGGCGGCCACGGCGTC
>DASXOU010000299.1:0-5845 GCA_036494045.1 Polyangia bacterium
CGCGCGCGGCAGCTCGAGGATCGACTGCGTCGGAAGATACTGATGCCGGTTGAACGGATCGTGATGGAGCTGCTCGGGCCTGAAGTCGGCGCTGCCGTCGCCGTCGAGGATGAAGCTGTAGCTGAAGCGCGCGCTCTCGGGCAGGCGCAGCGTCGTGGCGAACGTGTTCGTGCCGGGCACGCGCGCGAGCTCCGACTCGGGTTGCCGCGGAACGACAGGACCGATCAGCTGCACCCGGCCCGTCGCGACGCTGCCGCGCCACAAGAACGTGACCAGGAGCTGGCCGGGCTCGTCCGTGGTCTCGATCATCGGCGCGCCTTCTGTCGCGAGCTGCCGCCAGAAAGCGTCCTCGGCGCCGGGCTCGTGCGCGGCGACCCTCTTCGCCAGCGCCGCGAGCCGTGGGCTGCGCGGCGAATCGGCGCGCGCCGCCGCCGAGATCGCGAGCAGCGTCAGCACGATCGCGACGGCGTTGCGCATCGCGTCCGTCAGTAGACGACGCCGAAGCAGAAGTTCGACGAGCCGCAGCTCTTCGGCCGCGGCGCCAGCGTCGCGCCCAGCACCACGCCGGCCACCGCCACGCCCGCCGCCGTCCAGAACCACCAGGTCTTGTAGAACGGCGGCCGCACGTACGGCTTCGGCGGCGGCGCGTCCTTGGTCTCGACCAGCTCGGCCTCGTAGCTCACGTTCAGGTACAGCGACGACGCCAGCGTCGACAGCTCCTTCTCCGCGCGCGCCACCGGCACCGTCTTGGTCACGCGCGTCAGCCGCCGCCGCGTGCGCAGGTCGTACAAGAAGCTGTCGACCTTCACCGTCCCCGGCGCCGCCGCCGCCGCGCGCACGAACACCGCGTGGTCGATGAACAACACTTCCTTCAGGTTGTCGGCGCTCGCATCGAGCGTGGTCTCGCCGAGCGACTTCTCCACGCCCTCCAGCGCCTGCGCGACGAGCAGATACTTCGTCGATCGCTCCATCGGCAGCGACACCAGTTGCTGCACCTTCGACGACACCTGCGCCGCCATCACCGCCTTCTTGAACCCTTCCTTCTTGAGCGTCACCCAGTGCTCGCCGGTCAGAAGCCCGTCGGCGAAGCAGGGCGTGACGCCGATGTAGCGCCCGTCGACGTAGGCCTGCGCCGCCGGCGGCTCCGAGCGGATCTCGAGCGAGCCGCGCTTTTGCCTCTCGACCTCTTTGCGCACGTCCTCGACGATCGCCAGGATCGTCGGCGGATATTTTCCGAGATCGACTTTGTAGTCGCTGCGCCAGATGAGGAGCCGCTCGAACGTGCGCTTCGCTTCCTTCTTGTCGCCGTTCTCGAAGTGCGAGGCGCCGAGCGCCATCATCGCGTCGGCGAGCTCCTGCTTCTTGACGTAGGGCAGCACCTTCGAGAGCACCTCGACCGCCTGGCCGAGCTTCTTGATCGCCGTCGGCAGATCGAGCGCGGTCAGCGCCTTCTGGCCCTCCTGCAAGAGCAGGCGCCCTTCGTCGATCTGCTCCTGCGGCACCTCCTGCGCGAAGTCGGCGAGCCGCGTGTCGAGATCCTTCATCTCGAGCCGCGGATTGCGCTTGAGCCCGTCGTCGAGCGCGCGCATCACCGGCACCAGCGCCTGATCGTCGAGCCCGGGATGCTTCAAGAGGAACGTGGTCACGCGCACCGGCTGCGGCCCGTTGGTCACCGTCGCCGCCGGCGCCGGCGTCGTCGACGGCTCTTCCTGCGCCGCCGCCGCGCCCGCCGTCGCCAACATCATGCAGGCGAGGAGCGCGCGCCTCATTTTGCCGTCGTCAGCTTGCGGATCTTGGCCGCGAGGAACGGATCGTTCGTCGCGTAGTCGCGCAACACCTCGCGCAGCTTCGGCTCCAGATCCTTCGGCACCGCGCCGCCCATTTGGCGCGCGATGGTGTCGTCGATGATGAGCTCGAGCGCCTCGTCGGCCGAGATCTCGCCGGCGCGCAGCCGCGCTGCGACCGCCGCGATGGGATCGCTTCCCGTCGGTCCGCCGGTGCCGCCGACGCGCGCGACCGCGCCAGAGTCGGCCGGCGCCGCGTCGTCGACCCCTTCGACTTCCCCGGCTTCATCGACGGCGTCGGGCGGACGCGGCCCGTCACCTGGACCCTTGATGCGCATCCGCCTGCGACGATAGCACGTCCGCTATTTCGGCGGCTATTGGGGCGCGAAGTGGACGCGCCCGTCGCCGTTGGCGGTGAACTCGGCCTTGGCGCTCGCCGCCACGTCGTTGTCCTGAAACGCGAGGTCGAACGACTTGTTCTTGCGATAGAGCTCCATGAGGTCGCGATAATGCGGCGACGCCGGATCGAGCACCTGCCCGCCGGGGATGACGTTGCGCGCGTGCGGCCCCTTGGGATCGAGCTCGGCGACGAAGCGGATCGCCGGCCCGTGGTTGTACGTGTAGTCGCCGATGTTGATGGTGTCGCCGGCGGCGTCGACGGTGCCGATGTCGCCGTGGCGCGGAAAGCCGTTGGGATACATGGTGTCGGTCTTGAGCGGAATCTGCAGCGCGTCGACCGGCGCGAGAAAATCGAGCGTCAGCGTATGCAGGTTGCCCCAGCGCCACTTCGTCAAATCCTCGCCCAGCGCACCGACGAGAAAATCGAGCGTGTCGAGGATTCCGTGCGCCGCCTGCTGCCGCTTGGTCTCCTGCTCCGGCGTGTCCCAGGTGTCGAACAGGATCGGCTCGCCCGTCGCCGGATTGAGCTCGGTCGTCTGGTCACCGGGATGGTTGCACATGCTGGCCAGGAGCTTGAGCTGCGCGAACGCTCCCGGGACGAGGGCGCCGGTCGGATCGAGCTGCGACGTTTCGTCCTCGAACGTGCGATCGGCGAAGCGGCGCACCCACACCTGCACGATCACCGCGGCCAGCGAATCCGAGACCTCTAGCGCCGTCGGCGAATCCTCGGCCACGCCCGACTCCGTCGAGAAGCTCGACCAGCCCTGCACCGCCGCCAGCGCCATCGGCAGAAGCTGCTGCGAGATCGGGCTCGCCTGCTGCGCCAGGAGCGTGAGATCCGCGTGCGTGCCCGGCTGCTGGATCTCCTCGTTCAGCGCCTGCGCGGCGTCGAGCAGCGTCGGCACCAGCGCCTGCGACCACTCGCTGACCGCGTCGGCCTGGATCGACTGCATGTCGTCGAGGCTGAGCTTACCGCCGTTGGCCGTCATCGCCTGGATGCGCTTGGTGATGCGCCCGACGCGCGTGCCCGGATCGTAATCGGCGCCGAGATAGAGCGGCATGCCGTCGACCATCGGCTCGTCGAAGAACGGATCGTTGTCGTCGGTGACGCCGATCGGATCGTTGTTCGCCGTGGCGATGAAGCCCGCCGCCGGATCGTACGCGTGCGGGATGTAGATCGGATCGAGATAGCCGTTCCACTCCGCCGAGCCGTCGCCGGGCAGCACCTTCCACGGCGCCGACGTCGCCGGCCGCCGCGGCGCCTTGGTGTACTGGGTCCAGCCGAAGTGCCCTTGATCGTCGCCGATCACCCAGTTCTGATTGCCGTAGATGAATCCGGAGTCGATCGCGGCGACCGCGTCCTGCATGGTCCTGGCCGTGTCGAGGCCGTAGAGCACCGTCGCCAGCTTGGGCGCCGGATCGTGCGCGGTATAGCGGATCGACATCTCGTTGCCGCCGAGCGCCTGCACCGTGTGGTCCGCGTTGATGCGCGGGATGATCGGCCCGTGCTGCGGCACGTCGTAGAGCGTGACCTGCATGGTCTTCACGATCTGCCCGAAGCGCCCGACGTTGATGGTCTCGACGCGCGGCACCAGCGGCACCTTGCCGCCGTTGAACACGACACACGGGCTCTGGCCGTCGTCGCAGGTCACCACCGTCTCGGCGTACACGTCGGTGATGTCGATGTTGTTGACGGTCGCGCCCCACGCGACGTGCTCGTTCATGCCGAGGATGATTCCCGGCAGCCCGGGAAACTGCACGCCCATCGCGTTCAGCTTTCCCGCCGCGACGAGATGCTGGAAGTAGAAGATGGGCGGATTCTGCAACGAGAGGTGCGTGTCGTTGGCGACCATCACGTGCCCCGTCGCCGACAGCGACGGGCCCACGACCCAGTTGTTGCTGCCGTCGCTGGGATGCTCTTGATGATCGTGGCCCATGCCGCGCACCGCGCGCCGCGCATCGGCGAGCACGGGCAGCAGCGCGCGATCGTCGGCCGGATCGTTCGACGCGTGCGTGTGATCCATCGGGTTCATCCCCGTCCAGCCCGACGGCAGCGTGTAGGTCGCATCGAACGGCGCCAGGATCTGGAAGTCGTCGCCGATGCCCTTGCGCGCGGCCAGCGCCGGCTGCGCCGACGGATCGGCGTCGTCGAACGTCGCCTTCGCCGCCGCCGAGAGCTGCGTGCGAAAGATGTCGCTGTCGGCGTCGTACGAGAGCTGGAACGCGAGGATCTGTCCGACGAGCAGCGAGTCGACCTCGGTCCACGGCTTGATCGTCGCCGGGTCGTAGAGGAACGTCAGCGCCGGTGGCAGCGAATATTTCTGCGACTGCAGATCGGCGATGTACGCGTTCACGCCCGCGGCGTAGCTGGTGAGCATCTTCGCCGTCGTCTTGTCGGCCGGATCGCTCGACGCCGACAGCATCTGCCACGCTTGCGTGCACGTCTGCGTGAAGTGGTGCACGCGCATCTGGATGTCGCTGTCGATGAGCGACGGCGACGCGTCGCCGAGCAGCTCCGCCAGCGTGCCCGCCGAGGCGTGGCGCGACAGATCCATCTGGATCAGTCGATCGTGCGCGGTCACGTAGCCCTGCGCGAACGCGACGTCGGCTTCGTTGGCGCCGTAGATGTGCGGGATGCCCCAGACGTCGCGCACCACGTCGACGCTCGACGACAACGCCGCGTTGGTGATGGTGTCGGTCTTCGGGATTTCGTCGATCGGTTGGCTCGAGCAGCCGAATAGGAATAAAACGGTAGACAAATAAGTTATGCGCACGACGGCATGATAGCGCGCTTCTTTCGCGGAATGGGCTACTTCGGCCGCGGTTGGCGCGTCGCGTTCGGCGACGGGCGCGTGGTGCCGTTCGTGCTCTTGCCCGCGGCGCTCACGGTCGCCGTCGCCGGCGGCGGCAGCTTCTTCGCCTATCGCTGGGCGGCCGATTTCGTGGCGCGCCAGTCGTCGGGGCACGGCGCGATCTGGGGCGCGATCGTGTGGCTGCTCATGATGCTGTTTGTCGTCGGCACCGCCTACGTGCTCTACGTGGCGTCGTGCCTGCTGGCGACGGCGCCGTTCGCCGGCGTCTTGAGCGAGCGCGCCGAGCACGTGCACACCGGCGAGAAGGTCGCGCCGCAGACGTGGCGGCAGATCGCGGCGCTCTCGACGCGCGGCCTCGGACAGGCGATCCTCGGCGTTCTACTGTATCTGGCGATCGCGGTGCCGCTGTTCGTCTTGCACTGGGTCTTTCCGTTGATCGCGCCGCTCCTGTGGATCTGCGGCCTGGTGCAGACGGCGCTCTTCTTCGCCTTCGACGCGTTCAACGAGCCGCTGCATCGCCGCGGCGCCAGCTTCGGCGGAAAATGGCGGTTCATCGGCCGCCACCTCGCCGAGTCGCTCGGCTTCGGCACCGGCGTCGCTCTATTAATGGTGATCCCGTTCTTCAGCGTGATCGTGACGCCGGTTGCGATCGTCGGCGGGACGCTGCTCTATCTCGAGCTCGCCGCCGGCGCCAGCTCGTCGGGCCCGAGCTCGAGCTCGTCGACGTAGCACCAGCCCCACTCCTCGCCCGGCTCGACGGAGCGGATGATGGGATGCGTCGTGTGCTTGAAGTGCTTGGTCGCGTGCTTGTTCTTCGAGTCGTCGCAGCAGCCGACGTGCCCGCACTCC
>DASXOU010000300.1:0-2052 GCA_036494045.1 Polyangia bacterium
CCGCGCGCTTCGACGCCGACTTCGCGCTCGCCGGCGATCGCGCCGACGAAGTCTTTCGCGGCGCGCTCAAGCTGTCGCGCGGCTCGATCGTCCTGCCCGAGCTTGGCGGGCTCGGCGCGCGCGAAGATCTCGGCGGCATGCCCGACGTGCGCTTCGACGACGCGCGCGCGCGCCGCGAGGCGGGGCAGCGCTCGGCCGGCAAGGGCGCGTTCATCGCCTTGCGCGTCGCCGGGCCGCTGGCGCTGCGCAGCCGCGAGGCCCAGCTCGACCTCGCCGGCGAGCTCGGCGTCACCGTCACCGGCGGCACGCTCGGCATCGACGGCGTCGTCGAAGCCGCCGGCGGCAACGTCGAGCTCCTCGGCAAGCGCTACGACGTCGAGCGCGCCCAGCTCGCCTTCGGCGGCGCGCCCGACGATCCCGAGCTGCACCTGCGCGTCACGCGGCGCGTGGGCGGCGCCACCATCGCCGTCATCATCGAGGGCACGGCGCAGAGCCCGTCGGTGCGGCTGACCTGCGAGCCGCCGATCTACGACGAGACGCAGCTGACGAGCCTGGTCCTGGCCGGGCGCGCCGGCACGGAGCGCATCGCGGTGCGCGACTTGAACCGGCAGATCACGGGCCTCTTGTCGGCGATCGTGATCCGCAAGATCCGCGAGCAGCTGGCGCCGAGCTTGCCGATCGATCTGGTTCGTCCGCTCGATCAGCAGAGCTACGCGGAGTTCTCGGCGTCGCCGGTCGAGGTCGGGCGCTTCGTGTCCGATCGCATCTACGTGCGCTACGAAGAGGGCAACGGCGGGTCGCGGCTGGGGCGATCGCCGGCCAACTCGGGCGAGGCGAGCGCCGAGCTGCAGCTCGGCCACGGCTTTCAGCTCTCGACGACATTCGGCGACGCGGGGGTCGGCGGGGTGTATTTGTTTTGGACCGCGAAGCACTAAAGACGTGAACAGGCGACAGGCGGCAGGCGGCAGGCCGCTGGCAACGTTGGAGCGGCGCCATGCTCCCTTCTGAAAGTTGCCCGCTGCCTATCGCCTGTCGCCTGTCGCCTGTTTCAGGGCACTACCGCCGCACCGTGCACGCCGCGTGTCCCAGGATCTGCGGCCCATCGCGCGTCGCCGTCGACGTCGGCCGCCAGCCGGCGGCGAGGCGCGCGGCGAGCAGCTCGTCCGCCATCGGCCGGTGATCCCACACGGCGACCGCCGTGACCGCGCCCAGTCACGTCGTGTCGAACACGAGGAACTTCACGCCGGCCGCGATCACGACGTCGTGCGTGTACTCGTCCTGCGTCACCACCTCGACGAGCGCGTGGCCGAGCGCGCGCGCCCAACGCAGGACCTCCTCGAGCGTGCGCAGCTTCTCGTGCATGGCTCAGCGGCGACGGAACCGGTGCGGATCTTTGGTGCGAATGTACGTGATCGTCGGCGTGTGCTTCTTGAAGCGCTTGCGCAGCTCGGGGCCGAGCTGACGGAACGCCTCGGCCGACAGCGCCACGCCGGTGGCGTCGAGCATCGCCGCCGTGTTGACCGCCTTGCCGATGACGTCGAAGCGTCGCGTCGCCGCCGCGCCGAACGGCCCGGCGATGGCGGCGCCGAAGTGCACCTTGACCATCATGCGGCACTCCCAGCCGATGCTCGCCATCCACTCGTCGACCTCGCGCTTGAGCTCGAGCAGCGCCGCCACGCCGGCGTCGGCGTCGCCGGCGGCGAACACGGCGAGCGTGGCGTCGCCGATGAACTTGACGACGCGTCCGCCGGCCGCCTCGATGCGCGCCGCCACGCGCCGATAGAGCGCGTCGACGGTGTCGGCGAGCTCGACGTCGCTCACCGTCAGGCTCTGTGCGGAATAGCGCGTGAGATCGGCGAACGCGATGACGAGCGGCAACTCGCGCCGCTCGGGTAGATCGAAGGCCGCGGACGCAACGGTGGCCATGGTTCCCTCCAGATTTCCTCGTCTGTCGTCGGCCCGAGGTCCGACAGGAGTGGGGATCGTCGCAGGCCCATGCGTCCTGCAGTTGGCTTCAGTGTAGCAGCTACTCGGCGTCGATGCGGCGCATGA
>DASXOU010000301.1:0-11526 GCA_036494045.1 Polyangia bacterium
ACTACGGCAACGGCGCGCTCATCCAGCAGGTGAAGATCTACGACGTGTTCTACAACCAGGGCAACACGCTCAAGGACATGCTGACCGGCTATTTCACGGCGATCACGCAGAGCGCCTACTTCGACTGGCTCGTCGAGTACAACACGACGAACTACAAGATCTCGCGCGGCAGCTTCCTCGGCCTCTACGAAGACAGCCAGTCGGCGACGACCAAGAAGACGATGACCGACGCGCAGGTGCAGACCTACCTGACCGGCCTCATCAACGGGTCGAAGGTGCCGGCGCCCGACGACAACACGCTCTACTTCATCTACTTCCCGTCGCCGGTCTCGATCTCGCTGCAGGGCTCGGGCTCGTGCGTGTCGGGCGGCTTTTGCGCCTATCACTCGTCGTACTCGCTGAGCGGCAAGAAGGTGCGCTACGCGGTCATGCCCGACCAGACCACCGGCGGCTGTGCGACCGGCTGCGGCCCGTCGAGCGACTCGTTCGCCAACACCACCGACGTCGCGTCGCACGAGATGATCGAAGCGGTGACCGATCCCGACGGCGGCAACGGCTGGTACGACAACGAGGACAACGGCTGCGGCGAGATCGGCGACATCTGCGCCGTCGGCACCGGCGAGCAGGCGGTGGTCGCGAACTACACGGTGCAGAAGCTGTGGTCGAACAAGAACCAGGACTGCATCGCCACCGATCCGAACGCCATCGTCAACACGTTCACCGTCGCGGCGTCGCCGATGACTGTCGAGGTTCCCGTCGGTGGCAGCGCCACGACGATGGTCAAGCTGACCAAGACCGCGGGCACCGCCGAGAACGTCGCGTTGACCGTGACCGCGCCGACCGACCTGACCGGGGTGCTCTCGCCGGCGTCGATCACCTCGGACAACGGCTCGTCGACGCTGACGATCACCGCGTCACCGACGGCGACCGTGGGCGAGATGGACAAGGTCACGGTCAAGGCGATGGGCTCGAGCGTGTCGCCCACCGTCGATGTCGCCGTCACGATCGTGGCACCGCCGGACATGGCGCAGCCGCCGTCGTCGGGCGGCGGCTCGGGCGGCACCGGCGGCGGCGGCTCGGGCGGCACCGGCGGATCGGGCGGCACCGGCACCGGCGGCACCGGCGGCTCGGGCGGCAGCGGCGACCACGGCGGCGGCGACAGCGGCTGCTCGATGTCGGGCGGCAGCATCGCCGGCAGCTGGGCCTTCGCCGGCCTCTTCCTTCTCGCGCTCGCCTTCCGCCGTCGCCGCGCCTAGCACCGTCGTCGCCGCGTAACCCTCACTCGCTGTCAAGCGTCGTTGTCCCCAGCGCGCTGCTCCGCGTCACCTACGATGCGCGGCAACTGCGGTCGCCGGTGCACCGTGCCCCAGGGACGGTCCAACCTGCCGCGGGGGGGCGGCTCCCGCCCCGCGCCCACAGCCATGTTCACCCGCGATAATCGCTGAGGTTTCGGGCGCTTTCTGCGACGCATCGCACGTGCGCTCGCGCACACGAATGGCCCTTCGGTTGCACCTTGCGGCGCCACCGGAGGCGCCGTCTCATGAAGCGAATGCTGGGTGCAGTGCTGATTACTACTCTCGCCCTCTCGACCACGGCCAACGCCAAGACGGCGATGACGTCCGAGCCGGCTCATCCCGACGCGGCCAGCTGCAAGCTGAAGTACGGCGGCGGGCCGCTGTTGCAGAACGTCAAAATCTTCAACGTCTTCTACAACACCGGCAACACGTATCGCGACATGCTGACGAGCTACTACACGGCGGTCACGCAGAGCGCGTACTTCGATTGGCTCATCGAGTACAACTCGGGCAGCTACAAGATCGGCCGCGGCTCGTTCCTCGGCTACTACGAAGACACCAACTCGGCGACGACGAAGACGACCCTCGACGACACCGACATCGGGCCGTACCTCGACAAGCTGATCGCGGCGAACAAGATTCCCGCGCCCGACGACAACACGCTGTACCAGATCTACTTTCCGTCGAACGTGACCATCACGCTGCAGGGCTCGCAGTCCTGCTCCGTCTTCTGCGCCTATCACAACGGCTGGGATCACACCTCGTCGCAGCGCGGCCGCTACTCGGTCATCCCCGACGTCACCAAGTCGCCGTGCGCCGGCGGCTGCGGCAACTCGGCGACCCAGTTCAACAACCTGACGTCGGTGTCGTCGCACGAGATGATCGAAGCGGTCACCGATCCCGACGACAACAGCGCCTGGGTCGACACCTCGAGCCAGAGCTGCGGCGAGATCGGCGACATCTGCAACGCGCAGCAGGGCACCATCGGCAGCTACACCGTGCAGAAGGAGTGGTCGAACAGCCTGACGAGCTGCATCGTCACCAACCCGAACATCATGGTCAACACGTTCACCGTGACGCCGACGCCGACGATGGTGAGCGTGCCCGCGGGCGGCATGGCGACGGTGATGGTGGCGCTGGCGAAGACGGCGGGGACCTCGGAGACCGTCGCGCTGACTGCGAAAGCGCCGACCGGCGTGACAGCGGCCTTCTCGCCGGCGTCGGTGGCGTCGGACGCCGGCAAGTCGACGCTGACCGTCACCGCATCGCCGACGGCGACGGTGGGCTCGGCGGGCGACATCACCATCACGGCGACGGGCAGCTCGACCGCGCCGACGGCGACGGTGGCCGTGACCATCACGGCGCCGCCGGACATGGCGATGGCGCCCGACATGGCGGAGCCGGTATCGTCGGGCGGCTCGGGCGGCACCGGCGGTGGTGGCTCGGGCGGCGGCAACGGCACCGGCACGGGCGGCAACGGCGGCTCGGGCGGCAGCGGCAACGGCAACCGCGGCGGCAGCGACAGCGGCTGCTCGATGTCGGGCGGCAGCATCGCCGGCAGCTGGGCCTTCGCCGGCTTCCTCCTCCTCGCGCTCGCGTTCCGTCGTCGTCGCGCCTAGTCGCGCAATCGTTCCAGTCGAATCGTGATAGATCCGACGGCGTGAAGAGCGTCGTCGTCATCGGTGCGGGGTTCGGCGGGCTGGCCGCCGCGATCCGGCTGCAGGCGCGCGGATTTTCCGTCACGCTCATCGACAAGCGCGACGCGCCCGGCGGGCGTGCTTACGTCTACCGGGATGCGGGCTTCGCGTTCGACGGCGGACCGACGGTGGTGACGGCGCCGTTCCTGCTCGAGGAGCTGTTCGCGCTCGCCGGCAAGCGGATGGACGAGCACCTCACGCTCTTGCCGGTCGATCCGTTCTATCGCATCCGTTTTGCCGACGGGCGCGTCTTCGATTACACGGGCGACGCCGAACGGATGGCGGCCGAGGTCGCCAAGTTCTCGCCCGGCGACGTCGACGGCTATCGCCGCTTCGTCGAGGAGTCGCAGAAGATCTTCGCGGTCGGCTTCGAGGCGCTCGGCGACGTTCCGTTTTCGCGCGCGCGCGACATGCTCAAGATCGTGCCGCAGATGATCCGGCTGCGCTCGCACCTGTCGGTGTGGCGGCTGGTCTGCAAGTACCTCAAGGACGACGCGCTGCGCGTGGTGATGTCGTTTCACCCGCTGCTCGTCGGCGGCAATCCGTTCACCACGACGTCGATCTACACGCTCATCGCCTATCTCGAGCGCAAGTGGGGCGTGTGGTTCGCCAAGGGCGGCACCGGCGCGATCGTGCAGGCGCTGGTCGATCTGTTCGTGTCGCTGGGCGGGACCATGGAGCTCGGCGTGACGGCGGAGGAGATCCTCGTCGACAACGGGCGCGTCGCCGGCGTGCGGCTGGCCGGCGGGCGCACGCTGCCGGCGGCGATCGTGGTGTCGAACGGCGACGCGCCGGCCACCTACAAGCGGCTCTTGCCGGCGAGCGCGCGCAAGAAATACAGCGACGGCAAGATCGATCGCATGCGTTATTCGATGAGCTTATTCGTTTCGTATTTCGGGACGAAGAAGCAATATCCAGATATCGCGCACCATACGATCTTGCTCGGGCCGCGTTATCGCGAGCTTCTGACCGACATCTTCGAGCGCAAGGTGCTGGCGTCGGACTTCAGCTTGTACCTGCACGCACCGACGAGGACGGATGCGTCGCTGGCGCCGCCGGGGCACGAGAACTTTTATGTGCTGTCGCCGGTGCCGCACCTCGAGTCGGGCGATGATTGGTCGCAGCGCGGGCCGGAATATCAGGAAAAGATATTCGAATATCTCGAGAAGAACGGGATACCGGGATTGCGGGAGAACCTCGTGACCTCGCGCTTCATCACGCCCGACACCTTCGCCGGCGAGCTGGCGTCGGAAAAAGGCGCGGCGTTCTCGATCCAGCCGGTGCTGACGCAGTCGGCGTACTTCCGCTTCCACAACAAGTCGGAGGAGGTCGACGGGCTCTATCTCGTCGGCGCCGGCACGCATCCCGGCGCGGGCATGCCGGGCGTGCTCTCGTCGGCGAAGGTGGTCGACCGGCTCATCGCCGACGTCGACGGCACCGGCAACGCGCGCGATCCCATCGCCGGCACGCACGCCGGCTGAGAGGCGAAATGATGATGCGTCAGCTGCCGATCGTGATTCTCGTGGCGAGCCTCGCCGGCGCGGCGCACGCGCAAGACGACAAGCCGCCGACGGAAACCACGGCCAAGGCGGGCGCGTCGGTGGGCGACGCGCACAAGGAGAAGCTCTTGCACGACATCTCGCGCGCGGCGTCGCCCGACGAGCATCACAAGCTGCTCTTGCCGCTGGTGGGAAAATGGAACACCCAGGCACGCCAGTGGCTGGGCACGCCCAAGCCGGAGACGGCGACGGGGCACGCTACGATCAAGTCGATCCTGGGCGGGCGCTTCGTCGAGGAGCACTACGACAGCATCATCTTCGGAAAGCCGTATCAGGGGCAGGGCGTGACCGGTTTCGACACGCGCACCAAGAAGTTCGTGTCGTCGTGGATCGACACCTGGGGCACCTGGATCACCGTCGAGGAAGGCAGCGCCGACCCGACCGGCAAGGTGCTGACGCTGACGGCGCAGGATTACGACGTCGCCACCGGCAAGACGCGGCCGGTGAAGTTCGTGTACACCATCGAGAGCAACGACCACCACGTCATGCGCATGTACGAGCTGATCCAGGGCAAGGAGACGCTGACGATGGAGGTCGATTACAAGAAGGCCAAGTGAACGAAGCACAGGGGGCAGCGGCGCTGGTTCTGCGGCGCGACGATCGGCTGGCGTGCCGCGCGTGGATTCAGCGGCACTCGAAGTCGTTCTTCTTGTCGTCGCTCTTGTTGCCGGCGCGGGTGCGGCAGGCGTCGTGGGCGTTGTACGCGTTTTGCCGGCGCGCGGATGACGCGGTCGACGAAGAGCAGGCGGGCGGGATGGCGCGCGTCGAGTCGCTGCGGCGGCGGCTCGATGGGGTGTACGCGGGGCGCGCGGCCGATGACGCGATCGATCGCGCGTTTTCTGCGGTGGTCGAGCGTTACCGGATTCCGCGCGCGCTGCCCGAGGCGCTGCTGGCGGGGATGGAGATGGACGCGCGTGGGGCGCGCTACGGCAGCGACGAGGAGCTGCTGGTTTACTGCTTTCGCGTGGCGGCGACGGTAGGCCTGATGATGACGCGCGTGATGGGCGCCAGCGACGACATCGCGTATCTGCGCGCGGCCGATCTCGGCGTCGCCATGCAGCTCACCAACATCGCGCGCGACGTGGGCGAGGACGAGCGGCGCGGACGCGTGTATCTGCCGGCGGCGCTGGTCGACGGGGTCAGCGGCGATCGCAGGGCGGCGACGCGGGCGATCCTCGCGCGTGCGGACGGACATTATCGCGCGGCCGATCGCGGCGTGCCGCTCTTGCCGCGCGACTGCCGTTTGGCGATCGCCTCGGCGCGGCGCATCTACGCGGCCATCGGCGCGGCGATCGCGCGCAACGGCTACGACTCGGTGTCGCGGCGCGCGTACGTGTCGTTGCCGCGAAAGCTCCTGCTCGTCGCTTCGGCGTGGCCGGCGCGGTTCGGCGGCGGCGATGCGCGCGCGGCGGCGGCGCGCGCGGCCGAGCCCGGGCCGGCCGACGAGCAGCTGCGCGCGCTCGTGCGTGGAGTAGGATTGGCGACGTGAAGGAGCAGCTCTCAGCCGAGACGCTGGAGCATCTCGACGCGCTCGAGCGCGGCTTTGCCGAGCGCGGGGCGTGCGACATCGGCGACGGCGGGCCCGATCGCGGCGCGCACGTCGACTTCGACGTCGTCCTCGCCGGCGGCGGGCTCTCGCTCATCTACGCCGCGTATCTGGCGCGGCGCGGCCTCAACGTCGCCGTGTTCGACCGGCGCAAGATCGGCTGCGGCCACCGTGAGTGGAACATCAGCCGCGCCGAGCTGCGTCCGTTGGTCGATTCGACGCTGTTTACGCAGGCGGAAGTGGACGCGCTGGTGCAGCTCGAGTACGACCACGGGATCTGCCGCTGGCACGGTGGCGGCACCTATCCGGTCAAGCGCGTGCTCGACTGCGTCGTCGACGCCGAGCGGCTCCTCGACGGGCTGCGCGCGCGCGCCGAAGCTGCGGGCGCGACGCTCCTCGATCATCACGCGCTCGCCGGCTATCGCGTGGGCAAGGGCGGCGTCGAGGTGCGGCTCTCGCCCGACAAGCGGCTCTCGGCGCGCGTGCTCGTCGACGGCATGGGCGCGGCCAGCCCGCACGCGGCGTTCGACCTCGTGTGCCCGACCGTCGGCGGCGTGCTCACCGGTCTCGACGACGTCGACGCGCGCGTCGGCGAGATCCTGGTGACCACCGAAGACGTCGAGGACGATCGCCAGCACATCTGGGAAGGATTCCCCGGCGCCGGCGGCCGCTTCACCACGTACCTATTTTATTACACCGAGCCGGCGCAGCTTCCGACGCGGCCGCTGCATGCGCTCTACGAGCGCTTCTTCGCCACGCGCGCGCGTTACAAGCGTGGCGCGGCGACGCTGGTCAAGCCGACCTACGGCTTCATCCCGGCGTACTCGCGCCTGCGGCCGATGCCGGCGGCGCGCGATCGCGTGCTCCTCGTCGGCGACGCCGCCGGGCGCCACTCGCCGCTGACGTTTTGCGGCTTCGGCTCGATGATCCGCTCGTTCCTTCCCGTCGCGGATGCGTTGATCGCGCGGCTCGAACCAAGGGATGACCGTCTCGATGCGCGCTCGCTGGCAAAGCTGTGGCGCGAGCCGCCCGGGCTGGCGGTGATGGGAGGCCTGACGCTGATGATGGTGCCCGGGCGGCGACGCAGCGCCGATCCGGCCGACGTCAACCGGCTGCTCGACGCGGCGTTCGCCTCGCTCGCGGAAATGGGCGACGAGGTCTACGGCGCATTCGTGCGCGACCAGATCGGCTTCTCCGACTTCATCGCGTTCATGCGTGCGACGGCGAAGCGGCGCCCCAGCATCTACGACGACGTGTTCAGCGTGCTCTCGCCGTCGGAGCTCGCACGCTGGAGCGTGAAGCTCGGCGGCCTCATGCTGCGAAAGTGGTCGAGCGGATGAAGGACGCGATCGCGTTCGTCGAGAAGCACGGGGTCGTGCTGCAGTCGGCGCGGCACGCGATCATCCCGTCCTTGGCCGAATTCGTCGCCGGCGAAAAGATCCGCGGCAGCTGGTGGGGACACAAAAAGGGGCGCGATATTTTTCGCGCGCTCACGGCCGTCTACGAGTCGCCCGACGTGGTCGCCACCACCGTCGTCGACGGCAAGATCACGCTGGTGCATCGCGCGCTGTGGCCGGCGCTGGCCACGCTCGGGTACGAAGGGCGCATCGATCGCGCGCGCCTCGGCCGCGTCACCGAGGAGCACACCGACGCCGGGCGCCACGAGAAGCACGTGGAGCCGTTTCCCGATTGGCTGCCGCGCGGCACCAAGCTGCCCTCGGTCGACGAGGCGCTCAGCCAGCTCGGCGAACGCTCGGCCGCGTTACGGCTTCGACGAGACGATGGAGCGCCTCGTTCTCCGCCGTCGGCGGGCCGAGGAGCTCGCGCACGGCGGCGATGACGTCGGCGCGCTTCTGCTGACAGCTCTCGATGCCCGCTTGCAGGGCCGCGTTGGGGCGGCCGAGCGCGGCGTCGCGCCCGGTGGGCTTGCCGATGTCGTCGGCGGCGGCGTCCACGTCTTCCATGTCGTCGCGCAGCTGCAGCGCGCAGCCGATGAGCTCGCCGATGCGCGCCCAGCGCGAGACGTCGGCGTCGGCGCCGCAGCAGATGGCGCCGCCGGCGGCGGCCGCGCGGAACAGCGCCGCGGTCTTGTGGCGATGGTAGATCTCGAGCTCGACGGGATGCGGCTCGAGCTCGAGCGCCTGGCCGCCGATGACGCCGTGCGAGCTGCCGGCGGCGGCGGTCAAGAGGCCCATCAAGCGAAAGGCGACGGGAGCGCGGCGCGCCGGCGCGTTGGCCAGCGTCTCGAACGCGAGCGTGAGCAGCGCGTCGCCGACGAGGATCGCTGTCGCCTCGCCGTAGACGACGTGGCACGCGGGGCGGCCGCGGCGCATCTGCGCGTCGTCGAAGCAGGGCAGATCGTCTTGCACCAGCGACGCGCAGTGGACGAGCTCGATGGCGGCGGCGAGGCGGCCGACCATCTCGTCGTCGCCGCCGCCGCCGTAGCTGTCGGCGACGAGGCGGCACAGGAGCGGACGCGCGCGCCGGCCGCCGGGGAAGACGGCGTCGTGCATGGCGCCGTGCAGGCGCGCCGGCGGAGCATCGCGCGTCGGCAGCACGCGCAGGAGCCACTCTTCGACGAACGCCTGCGCGCGGACGAGAAGCTGCTCAGGCGCAGACTGGGTCCACGCCAACGTCAAGCGATCGCTCAATGGGCACCCAAGTGTCACATTATATCGGAGGACGAGCGACGGCGGAATCCCGGATCGGCGTGAGGCAGGTCACGCCACGCCGACGGCGCTCCGCGCGGCGGCAGGCGAGTCGGGGACGCCGTTGCGATAGACGACGAGGTGCCCGCCGACGGCGGCGACGCGCGGGCCGGGCGTGAGGATGCCGACGAGGTTGAGCGGATCGGTCGCGGCGACGCGCACTTCTTCGGGTGCGAGGGGCGCCGACCTGAGCGCACGCAACGCCTCGACCGCCTCGGGCAGCGCGAACTGCTCGCCCGACATGCCGCTGACGAAGCGGCCGCCGCGGATTTCCCCGCGCGCCTCGAGCCGGCGATAGACGGCGACCAGCTCGCGCCACGGCGGCGCCGACGACTCGCGCAAAAGGAGCTGGCGCATCATCACGCCCCAGCGACGGAGATAGGCCCAGGCGAGCTCGACGGGGCTGCCGTCGCCGAACGGGCCGGCGTCTTCGGCGCGGCGCGGGGCGTCGCGATGCAGGAGCGACCAGCGGCCGGCGACGCCGCGGCGCGGGCGATCGGCGCGCGGCGTGAGCAAGGTGCGCAGGCCGGCGAAGCCGTCGCTGGTGGCGGCGCCGGTGCGCGCCAGCTCCCAGAGCGCGTCCTCGATCTTCGACATGGGCTCGGGACCACCGGGATTCAGCGCCGTCGCCAGATCGGCGACGAAGGCGGCGCCGCGACGTTCGAGCTGCGCGGCGACCTCGCGCGCCAGCGGCGACAGATGCGCCCACGTCGACGGCGGCTCGTCGGTGCGCGCGTACGGATCGATGAGCCAGGCCGCGTGCGTGCGCGCGAACAGGCCGATGGCGCCGGCGCGCGCGCGCGGATTGTGCTCGGCCTCGGGCGGCGTCACGCGCAGGCGCGCCCAGGCGATCTCGCCCGACAGGCACAGCTCGTCGAGCATGGTCGGCGCGTAGTCGTGGACGCGTGCGGGCAAAAGGTCGCGCTCCCACGATGCCGCCGGCAGCTCGAGCCCCTCGAGCTGCTCGACGACTTTGGCGACGCCCTCGACGCCGTGCAGGCGCGTGCCGGGCATGACGTGCTGCCAGCGCAGCAGGAAGCGCACGAACTCGGCGGGCGCGACCGGCCGTACGCGCTCGCGCAGGGTGCCAATGGTGCGGCGGTGGATCCGTTGCAAGAGGCCGCGCTCGCACCATTCGATGATTTCGGTTTGCGCGAAGTGGCCTTGCAGCACGCGGCCGTCGGCTTCCAGGCGCCCGAGCGCGATGTCGACGCGATCGGTCGGCAGCGCCAGCGCGGCGCCGATCTGCGCCGAGGTCTGCGGACCGGCGGTCATCATGAAGCCGCCGACGAGCGCCGTGGTGGCCAGGTCGTCGTCGGCGTACGCCGCTTCGGCGACGGCGCGCCGCTCGGTCGCGACCCAGAAGATCGATCCGTTGCCGTCGAACAGCGACGCGCGCCCCGCCGCCGCCAGCGCGTCGAACCAGGCGCGCCACGGCCCGCGCGGCGCCAGCGCCACCGCCGTGCACAGAAGGTCGTGCAGCTCGTCGGCGTCGCGCGGGTCGGGCTCGGCCTCGGCGACGACCGCGCGGATCGCATCGCCGTCGACGATGCCGAGATCGCCCGAGGTGCGGGTCGACTTCACGGCGCGCGCGCGGCGCTCCTCGAGCGGCGCGTCGTCGAGGAAGGTGTACGGCATCGAATTGAGGATCGCGTGCGCCCACGGCGACGGCGCCACCGTGTCGCGCGCCACGCACTTGACCTCGCCCGCCGCCACGCGCTCGAGCAGCGCGCGCAATCCGTCGGCGTCCATCGCCTCGTGCAAGCAGTCGCGCACCGTCTCGGTCACCAGCGGATGCTCGGGCAGCGCCATGTCGTCGCGCATGGCGCCGCCGTGGTTGTCCTGGCAGCCGGCGGCCTCGGGAAACACGGCGGCCATGAGGTCGGCCGCGCGCATGCGCAAGAGCGGCGGCGGCGTGCGCTTGCCGCCGGTGAAGCGCAGAACCGCGAGCGCGCGCGTCGCGTTCCAGCGCCAGCGCGTCTCCCACATCGGCGACTGCAGCGCCGCCTGCACCAGCGTCTCCTCGACGGTGGCCGGGGTGACGAAGCCGAAGATCGCGTCGAGCGGGAAGCTGTGCTGCGGGCCGATCGACAACAAGATCGCATCGTCGGACGCGGCCGCCTGCAGCTCGAAGTCGAACGCGCGGCAGAACTTCTTGCGGAGCGCGAGGCCCCACGCGCGATTGATGCGCGCGCCGAACGGCGCATGGATGACGAGCTGCATGCCGCCGGCGTCGTCGAAAAAGCGCTCGGCGACGACGCAGGTCTGCGTCGGCACGACGCCGAGCGCTTCGGCGCCTTCGACGACGTACTGCAACGCCTGCTCGGCGGCGCCGCGCTCGAGCTTGCAGTCGTCGGCGAGCAGCGCCAGCGCCGCGGCGACGGGACGGCCGAGCAATTCGGCGCGCAGCTCGGCCACCTCGCGCGACAGCTCTTCGGAGCGCGCCAGCCCCTCGCCGTTCCAGAACGGCACCGACGGCGGCAGGCCGTTCGCGTCCTCCACGCGCACGACGCCGTTCTCGACGCGCCGGATGCGCCACGAGTGCGAGCCGAGCAAGAAGATGTCGCCGGCCATCGACTCGATGGCGAAGTCTTCGTCGAGCGTGCCGACGACCGCTTCGGTCGGATCCTCGACGACGACGTAGTCGGCTTTGTCGGGGATGGCGCCGCCCGACGTCAGCGCCGCCAAGCGCGCGCCGCGCCGGCCGCGCACGCGCGCATT
>DASXOU010000302.1:0-6621 GCA_036494045.1 Polyangia bacterium
ACTGATCGCCCTCGAGCTTCAGGGTCTCGACCTTGGCCAGATCGGCTTCGCTGATCGCGCCTGCTTTGTAGCGGGTCTCGTTGAGCAGGAAGACCTGGTTGGCCGCCGTCTGCACCTGCAGCGCGAAGTCGAGGCTGTCGCGCGCCTGCACCGAGCTGATATAGGCGGTCTTGACCGCCAGCTCGAGCGTGCGCTGCGCGTCGGCGCGGCTCATGCGCGCGGCGGAGAGCGCGGCGCGTGCGACTTTGAGCCGCAGCCAGCGCTTGCCCGACAGCGAATCTTCGAGCGCGTTGGAGTCGCCGAGGCCGGCGGTCACTCCCCACGGCGACTCGAGCTTGTCGTTGGTGCCGGCGTTGTAGGTGAACGAGTAGCTGCCGAAGAGCGACCAGTTCGGATTGGGCACGGCGCCGGCGATCTGCTCGTCGCCGACGGCGCTGTAGACGGCGGCGTCGGCGATCAAGAGATCGAGCCCGCGCGCGCGAAAGATCTTGAGCGCGACGTCGAGCGTGACGGTGTCGGGAAGCACCAACGGCTCCAGCTCCGGCTGGGCGGCCAGCGGCGCGCCGATGGACAACAGCAGGAGCACGGCGAATACACGTAGCCTCATGAGGGTCTAGCCATGAACGGGTCGGCGCCCCATTTTATTCTAATTCTCGCCAATTAGCCGAGCAAAAGGGCCAGATACGGCGGCACGAATGCGAAGGCGTAGGCGCACAGCGGAGGGGCATCTCTTCCATCGAGAAGCAGTAAGACGAAGAAGAAGGCCGCGCCGGGTCCACGGAGTAACAAATCTTTGCGAAGTGCGGGCGCGCCGCGGCCGGGACGCGCGCGCGCCGCGGCCAGGGCGAGCGCGCCGAGCACGATCCAGGCGGCGGCGACGAACGGCCACGGCGGTAGCGATCGTGACATCCACTTGAACGCGAGCCACCACGAGGCGACGAGGAGCGCGTGGGTCGTGAGCGACGCGGCGACGACGGCAAGGGCGGGAGGCGTGCCGTTTTTCTCGGCGCGCTCGAGGCAGACCATGGCGGCGCCGGCGAAAAACGCCCAGCCGAGGATGCCGATGGGCGGCACGGCGAAGAGCCCGGGCTCGGTCCAGGTCCACAGGCCGGCGTGCACCGCGATGGGCTCTATTAATGATGCGTCGGCCAGTACGATGCCGGCGCCGACGAGCGGCGCCCACGCGCGCGACGGCGCCAGGCGGCGGGCGAGCGACCAGGCCGAGTGGATGACGATCGGCCAGATCACGACGATCATGAGCGGCACGCGATCGAGGAACAGGTGCCAGCGCGGGCTATAGAAGTAGAAGCCGTAGACACGGATGACCGAGTCTTCGCCGATGAAGCCGGCGACGGCGAGGAGCGCGAGCGCGGGGATCGCCTCCCGGCGCGCGATCACGTAGATCGCAACGATGGCGGCGCACGCGATCTCGAGCGCGAGCATCAGGCGACGCCGGGAAGCCCGGCGAGCACCCAGCCGTGGTAGGCGAGCAGCAGCGCCGCGCCGAGCCAGGTGAGGTTGATGCAATCGCGCGAGGTGATGCCGCGCTTCACGAAACGTTTATATAAGAAGACCTGTAAGAGCGGGCCGACGCCGAGGATGGCGATGCGCCAGGGCACGACGTGCGCGACGAACGCGCCGGCCAGGATCGCGAGCGAGACGATGCAGAGCCCGTCGATGATGGCGGTGGCGGTGCGCTCGCCGTGGACGACGGGATAGGTGCGCACCTCGGCGCGCGCGTCGCCGGGCGCGTCGCGCAGATCGTAGATGACCTCGTAGGAGAGCTCGAAGAGGAAGAACCAGGCGGCGGTCGCGATCACCGTCGGCCAGGTGATGCCGTACCACAGCTGCGCGCGCGCCCACGCCAGCGGATAGCAGAAGACGGTGAGCATGAAGCCCATTGCCGAGGCGCAGTTCTTCCAGAAGTAGAGCTGCTTGATGCGGCGGCCGCCGAACAATTTTCCCAGGCGCCAGTTGTAGGCGAAGCCGAGCAGGTGATAGGCGAGACGGAACGGCAGCACCCACGGGGCGAACGGCGTGCCGACGACGAGCGAGAAGCCGAGCAGCAAAAAGCCGGCGTTGAGGATTCCGCGGCGGTGACGCGCGACGAAGTCGGTGCCTTGGATGCCGTTCTCGACGTCTTCCTTGAGATCGACGACGCGGTTGAGCAGGTTCACCAGGAACCAGTCGAGCGCGCAGAGGATGGTGACGGCCCACGGATAGTGGCCGGTAAAGAGCCAGCCGAAGGTGAAACAGCCGAGCGCGGCGATGGCCACGATGTGCAAGCGGCCGACGCTGACGGCGGTGGCGAAGGCTTGACGAGGAGCGCCCATCGACGGATGCTCTCGTACCATGAAACCCATCCGCAATGGAGTGCTGGCGCTGGTCCTCCTGTGCGCCGGGCAAGCGTTCGCGAACCAGGAAGCGGAAGACCTGAAGCGACAGATCGAGTCGCAGCGCGCGGCGGTGTCGGACCTCGAGCGGCTCGATGAGCGGCACATGGTGACCGACGAGATCACGCTGCTCAAGTCGTGGCTCGACGAGGCCTGGCAGCAGTATTCGAAAGAGGAATACAAGAAGGTGCGCGAGGTGGTCGATCGCTGCATCGCGCAGGCGGAGCTGATCCGGCAGAAGATCACGGCCGGCAAGATGACGGCGTACGCCAACGATCGCGAAGGCGCGGTGCGCGCGACGCGGGAGCGGATCGACAAGACGAAGAAGGCGCTCCTCGACGCGCAATCGACCAAGAAGGCGCTGGAGATGAATTCCAAATGAGCGCGAAAAACCTTTTGATCGCGGCGATTCTCATTGGTGGCTGCGCGACGCCACCCAGGCCCAACGAGCTGGAGGCGTTCGAGCGGCTCAAGCAGTCGCCCAATTATCAGGCGGCGCAGCGGCGCGTGCCCGACATGGTCGCGGAGTCGGAGCGGCTGTTCGGCAAGGCCAACGAAGAGTGGCAGTCGAACGATCTCGATCTGTCGCGGCGTGACGCGCTCATGGGATCGATCAAGCTCAAGACGGCGCTGGCGCTCGTCGAGTACGACCAGTCCAAGGCGCGCGCCGACAAGGCGCAGGCGGATCTGCGCGGGGTCGAGGACGAGTATTCGCGTGTGAACAAGGATCTCGTGGCCACGCAGGAGCAGATCGCGCTTCTGCAGAAGCTCAAGGAGACCTCGTCGCAGGCGGCGATGCAGCAGGAGAAGATGAAGCAGGAGCTGGCGACGCGCGAGGCGGCCGGCTCGGCGCGCGACAAGATCGCGGCCGCCGAGCTGGCGCTCAAGGGCGCCGAGCAGGTCAACGCGCAGGAGTTCGCCAAGGTCGAGTATCAGGCGGCGTCGGACACGCTCAAGCGCGCGCAGGCGCAGCTCGAGGCCAAGGATTACCAGATGGCGTCGCAGAACGCGGACGCGGCGCGCGATCAGGCGAACCGCGCCACGCAGACGGCGAAGCCGACCTACGAGCAGACGTCGTCGAACACGGCGTCGCAGGCGCGCAACGAGGCGCTGGCCAAGGATCTGGCGGGGATTCCCGGCGCGCAGGTCCGGCTCGAGCGGCGCGGCGACGTACAGCGCGCGGCGGTGCCGCTGCGTGGATTGTTCGCGCGCAAGTCGACGGTGATCACGGCCGGCAACGAGGGCGTGCTCGATCAGCTGGCGGCGGTGATGAAGAAGTATCCGATGTACAACACGATGGTGGTCGGATACACCGACAATCGTGGGCGGCGCGACGAGCTGCTCGCGCGATCGCAGGCACAGGCAACGGCGGTGTACTCGGCGCTGGTCGGGCGCGGCGTCGAGGCCAAGCGCATGGTGGTGAGCGGCAACGGCGCCGACGAGCCGGTGAGCGACAATCGGACGACGGCGGGACGCGCGCTCAACAATCGCGTCGAAGTGATCTTCTTGTATCAATAGATGCGTCGCGCGGTCGCCGTCGTCGCGTTCCTCTTGTTGATCGCGATCGCGCTGTTGTGGCGACGGCACCTCTCGACGGCGCACCCAACAACCTCGACGACGGCGGATCTCGGCGCGCGCAAGAGCGTCGAGCGGGCGCACCCTGCCCCACCCTTGCGTTTGCCGACGGCGACGGCGCGCGAGGACGTCAAGGCGACGGCGGGCGAGTTCGGCGGACGCGTGATCTCGACCGCCGACGGCAAGCCGGTGGCGCACGCGTCACTGACCTTTTTGCACGAGGGCGCGGCGCTGTCGGTCGACGCCAACGAGGCCGGGCACTTTGTCGTGCGCGCGACCTCGGCGGGCGCGTACGAGCTGACGTCGGCGAGCGCGCGCGGATTCGCGTCGTTCGCGCCGGAGCTCGGCCACTCGCCGGTGGTCGTGCATCCGCACGCCGGCGTGCGGCTCGAGGACATCACGATCTTTCTCGTGCCCGAGGTCGAGCTCGTCGTCATCGTGACCGACGACAGGGGCAAGCCGATCGCCGGCGCCGAGGTGCGCGCGTTCGACGACGAGCGCGGGCCGGCCGAGGCCAAGGTCGCCACCACCGACGGCAAGGGGCAGGCGAGCGTCCGCGCCGTCGAGGGCCAGCTCGTCGAGGCGCGCCACGCCGGCTACACGAGCGCGCGCGCGTACGTGAACTTCGCGGCGGTGGCGAACGGGCAGCTTCGGCTGCACCTGACCGCCGGCGTCGAGCGCGCGCGCATGAGCATCGGCGGCCACGTCGTCGATGGACGCGGGCAGCCGGTCGACGGCGCGCTCGTCGAGGCGTTCGCGCCGCCGGGCGCCGACTTGGAAGCGCCGATGGGCGCGCAGACGCTCAGCGGCGTCGACGGACGCTTCGCGCTCGCCGGGCTCGACGACGCGACCTACAGCCTGCGCGCCACCACGCGCGCGTCGGGCGGCGTGATCGTGCGCGGCGTGCGCGCGGGCACCGCCGACGTCGAGCTGCGGCTCGGCGCCGTCACCGCGATCTTGCATGGCACCGTCAGCGACGGCGCGGGCAAGCCGGTCACCGCGTTCACCATCGTCGCGTGGCCCAAGGAGGGCGTCTTCGGCCGCGGGCCCGAGGAGCGCGCGACGGTGATCGATCCCGACGGACGCTACTCCTTGCCGCTGCCGGCCGGCACGTACGCGGTGTCGGCGGCGGCGCGAGGATTTGCGCGCGCGGCCGATCGCAACGTCGAGGTCGGCGACAGCGGCGCCGAGGCCAACTTCACGCTCGCGCGCGGCAGCCGCATCTTCGGCCGCGTCGTCGAGCGCGTCGGCGGCGCGCCCATCGCCGGCGCGCACGTCGGCTTCGAAGGACACGCCATCGACGACGCGGTCGGCATCTCCACCGACGCGACCAGCGACAGCGACGGCAACTTCGCGCTCGACGGCTTGCCCGCAGGGCGGCAGTCGCTCAACGTGCAGGCGGCCGAGCACAACGGGCGCATTCTGAGCGCGCTCGACGTGCCGACGGACGGCGCGCTCGGGCCGCTCACGATCGATCTGGCGCGCACGGCGCCGGGCGAAGAGCCGTCGACGGAATTCGTCGGCATCGCGGCGACGATCGGCGCGCGCCCCGAGGGCATGCTCGTCATGAACGTGCAGCCGGGCGGTGGCGCCAGCGACGCGGGGCTGGTAGCCGGCGACATGATCCTGTCGATCGACGGACAGAGCGCCGAGGCGCTCGGCTTCATCGGATCGATCCAGCTGATCCGCGGGCCCGAAGGCACCGTGGTCACGCTGGTGGTGCAGCGCAAGGACGGCTCGGTGCAAACGATCCCCGTGCAACGCAAACGCGTCAACTACTGAGCTGGGTGTCGCACACGGCGCTGCTCCCAGAATTTGTGGGACTCTGCGCCGTGAGCCGGCCGTAGCGTGAGGGGTCGCCATCCAGTTGGGCAGTAAACGTCTAAGCTCACCGCCAACGTCGGCGTCGCCGAAGATCACGGCCCCTCGGCCGCGACGCACACCGATCGCCGCGCGGAACTTCGCGCCGCGCTCGGTGTCTTTCGAGCATGGACGCAATCGAAGTCGAAGGCTCCGAGGCGATCGAGGTCGTGGCGCAGTTCGACGGCGCCATCGTCGACGTCACCCACATCGTGCGCGACGACGCCGCCGACGCCGCCGCCCAACGCGCGCGCCGGCTCGCGTGGGGCGGCGCCGCCGCGCTCGCCGTCCCCGCCATCGCCTTCGTCCTCGCCTACCACGGCGTCGCCCTCTCCCGCGCGATCGACGCGATCGTCGCCGTCTGCCTCGTCTTCGGCACCTGGGCGATCGCGCGCGCGCTGTCGCAGGGAAGCTTTGCGCCGCCGCGCGCGTATACCATCGGGCCCGATCCACGCGCGACTTTCGCCGTCGCCGCCGCCGCCGTCCCCGCGCCGCTGCATCCGCTGGTGCGCGTCGACGAAGCCGGCGACTTCGTGCTCACCGTCGCGCCCGGCATGCCGGCCACGCTCTTCGTCGACGGCGCCACCATCGCGCTCGATGCGCGCGCGCACAAGCTCGCGCCCGGCGCACGCGCGCGCGTCGACGCCGGCGGCGCCACCTTCCATGTCGCCAACGTGCCCGCGCCGCGCCGCCAGCCGATGGCGCGCGGCATCGACTGGACGCGCGAGGTCTATCTCGGCGGCGTCGCGCTCGTGGTGTCGGCGTTTCTCTTTCTCGTCTACGCGATCCCGCC
>DASXOU010000303.1:0-4660 GCA_036494045.1 Polyangia bacterium
CCTCGACGCTTGTGGCAAGCTCAACTTCGGCGACGCGTTGCCGTCGGCCTCGGGACGCTACACGCTCTTCGTCATCAACGCCGGCCTCGCGCTCGGCGTGCACTATCAACCGTGAAGGAGCCTTGATGCAGCTCGTATCCTCGCACCCGTTCGGCGCCGGCGGCCTTAGCGCGCGCATGTTCCGCCTCGACAACGGGCTCAAGGTGATCCTCGTGCGCGATCCGTCGGCGCCGGTGTTCGCGTATCAGACCTGGTTCGCGGTCGGCTCGCGGCACGAGCGCGAGGGCATCACCGGCATCGCGCACCTGTTCGAGCACCTCATGTTCAATCAGACCGAGCACCATCCGCCGGGCGAGCTCGATCGGCTGGTCGAGACGGCGGGCGGCGACACCAACGCGGCGACGTGGGTCGATTGGACCTATTACCGCGACAACCTGCCCAAGGCCGAGCTCAAGCTCGCCGTCGAGCTCGAGGCCGATCGCATGGCGTGCCTGACGCTCGGCGAGACCCAGGTCGAGTCCGAGCGCGAAGTCGTCGCCAACGAGCGGCGCTTCCGCGTCGAGGACGACGTCGACGGCTTTCTGAACGAGGAGCTGTACAAGGCCGCGTTCACCACGCATCCGTATCACTGGCCGACGATCGGCTGGATGCGCGACATCGAGGCCATCAGCATCGACGACTGCCGCGCGTTTTATCGCACCTATTACGCGCCCAACAACGCCACCGTCGTGCTCGTCGGCGACGTCGAGGAAGAGGCGGCGCTCGCGCTCATCGACGGGCACTACGGCAAGATTCCGTCGTCGACGATTCCGCCCGATCGCGCGCCCGCCGAGCCGGCGCAGACGAGCGAGCGGCGCCTGTCGTGGCCGAAGCCCGTGACCGCCGACAAGCTGCGCATCGGCTACAAGGCGCCGGCGCTGGGCGACGCCGATTACGCGGCGCTCGAGGTGGCGAGCGAGATCCTGTTCGGCGGAAATTCGTCGCGGCTCTATCGGCGCCTCGTGGTCGACACGGAGATCGCGTCGTCGACGCACGCGGCGACGGCGCCGTTTCGCGATCCCGGGCTGTACGAGATCGCCGTCAGCATGCAGCGCGGCCACCCTGCGGCCGAAGCCGAGGCCATGGTCTACGACGAGCTCGGCAAGCTGGCGACGGGCACGCTCGAGCCGCACGAGCTCGACACGGCCAAGACGCGCCTGCTGACCCATTTTTGGCGCGAGCTGCGGCCGCAAGCGGGAAAAGCGGAGGCGCTCGGACATTACGAGACGACCGTCGGCGATTACCGCAAGCTCTTCGCCGTCGCCGACGGCTACGCGGCGGTGACCGCGCCCGAGGTCGCGCAAGTCGTCGGCAAGTATCTGCAACCCGAGCGGCGCACCGTCGCCGTCGCCACGCCGAGCGAGAAGAAGTCATGAGCGGAACGCGAGTCGAAGGGCCGAGCGGATCGCTCGTCCTCGTCGAGGAAAACCACGATCTGCCGCTGGTGCGCGTGCAAATCGCCGTGCGCGTCGGCGCCGGCGACGACGACGCGGCCCACGATGGCCTCACCAACTTCGCCAGCGAGCTCATGGGCCGCGGCGCGGGCGGACGCACGCGCGCCGAGATCGACGCCGCCTTCGACGCGCTCGGCACCAGCCTCGACGTCGGCAGCGACTACGACGGCGTCACCTTCGAAGTCTCGGTGCTCAAGGAGAAGCTCGAGCCGGCGCTCGCGCTCGTCGCCGACGTGATCCTGCGCCCCGATTTTCCGCGCGCCGAAGCCGACAAGCTCAAGCGCGAATTGTTGGCCCAACTCGACGAGCTGCGCGACGACGACGGCTCGCTCGCGCGCCGCTACTTCACGCGCGCGCTCTACGGCACCCATCCGTACGGACGCACCGTCATCGGCACCGAAGCGTCGATCAAGTCGCTCTCGCTCGACGGCGCGCGCGCGTGGCACAAAAAGGCGCTCGCCGGCGCGCAAGTGGTCTTCGGCATCGCCGGCGACGTCGACGCCGGCGACGCGGCGCAAGCGATCGCGCGCCACTTCGCGACGCTGCCGTCGGGCGGCGGCGAGCCACCGGCGCGGGCGACCATCGCACGCAGGAAGGGCATGCGCCTGACGCTCGTCGACAAACCCGAGCGCACGCAGTCGCAGATCCTCATGGGCCAGCCGGCGCCGCGCTGGCACGATCCCGATTTTCTCGCGCTGCAGGTCGCGACCACCGCGTTCGGCGGCACCTTCACCGCGCGTCTCATGGACGAAGTGCGCTCCAAGCGCGGCCTTTCGTACGGCGCCTCGGCGCGGCTCGGGCAGGGACGCGGCGCCAAGGCGCTGGTGGCGCACGTGTTCCCGTCGCTGGAGCAGACGCCGGAGACGCTCGAGCTGGTGTTGCGGCTGTGGCGGCAGTGGGTCGACGACGGCGTCACCGAGCGCGAGGTCGACTTCGCGCGCGGCTATCTCGCCAAGAGCTTCGCCTTCTCCGTGGCCACGCCCGAAGATCGCCTGGAGCTGCGCGCGGCGCTCGAGCTCGCAGGCATGCCCCGCGATTTTGCCGACACCTTCGCGGCGCGCGTCTCGAAGGTCGAGCGCGCCGACTCGGTGCGCGCGCTGAAGTCGCATCTGTCGCCCGGCGATCTCGAGATCGTCATCGTCTCGACCGCCGCCGAGCTTCTACCCAAGCTCGAGGCCGCCAAGCTCCTCGACGACATCCACGTCGACGTCGTCGCCTACGACTCTTATTAGCGTTCCCACGTGCCGCGCGTCGTCCACCAGGCGCTGGTCGACTCGAAGTCGATGCGATCGATGGTGGCGCCGATCGGCAGCGTCAGCTCGAGCTGGTTGACGCCGGCGCGCACCAGCGTGCCCGGCACGGCGATGCGCACGCCGCGCGGCACCGGGCCGATGGCGACGCTCGCGCCGTTCCACTTCGCCGTCCAGGCTCCGGGCGGCACGTGGCCGCCCATCAGGAACACGACGATCGGCTCGGCCGCGAACATCGGCAAGAGCATGCGGATCGGCCCGGTGACGCGCGCCGGGGTCTTGGGCGGCCCGAGCTGCAAGCCGGAGATGACGTAGCCGCGCGCGCTGTCGTCGAGCGCGGTGCCCTTCGATTGCACCTGGAACCATTGGCCGTCGCGATCGAGGAACATGTTGCCGACGACGTCCTCGAACGTCGACGCCGGCACGTGGTGCGCGAGCGCGAACATCCAACCGACAGGTTGCACGAAGGGATAGCCGATGACGCCGAAGAGGCGCCCGAGCCGCACAAGCCCGCAGTCGTCGAGGAAGCGCTCGGCCGAGCGCGCGAACGCGCCCGACGACGGAATCTTGCGCGCGCGCAGGAGCTCCATGGTGACGACGTTGAGCAGCACGCACAGCGCCACGAACGCGGCGACGAGGCGCCGCGCCCACGTGCGCGACTCGACACGCGCCCACAAGAGCCCGACGCCGAGCGCGAACAGCGGCGCCCCGTCCGACAAGCGGCGCGCGCCATACCCGTAGCCGCCGGTCACCACCCACGCCGACGACACCACGTAGACCTCGAGCGCGAACACGGCGACGAGCGCGAGCGCGACCGAGCGCGCGCGTCCGGCCAGGCACAGCCCGACCACCGACGCGTAGACAATTGGCGACCACGGAAACAGCCCGCCGCGCGTCGAGAACAGCGAGACGACGACAAACGGCGTCGCCGGGCGCAGCGGCTCGACCTGCGGCGGATGCAGGAACGAGCCCGTGTAGTAGTGCCAGACCAGCATCTGCGGCAGAAACGCGATCAGCGCCGCCGCCGTGAGCACCACGCCGCCGCCGAGCCAGCGACGACGTTCCGGCCCGGCGACGACGTGCCACAGGGCCTCGACGCCGGGCAGAAGCAGCCACAGCGCCTCCTGCTCGCGCATCATCATCCCCACGCCGCCGACGAGGCCGAGCGCGAGCATGCGCCGCCACGAAGCGGCACGTTGATCTGCTGCGCGCGTGCGATCCCAATATTCGACGAGGATCGCGACGAAGCAGAAGGCGAGCCCGTGCTGGTAGAACGGCTGCGTCACCGCGTACCAGGCGATCGGCGTCGCCCACACCGCGGCGATGGATCCCACGCGCGCCGCCACGCGCCCGGCGTGGCGCTCGACGAGCGCGAACGTGTAGCGCCAGCCGACGAGCACGCCGCCCAGCGTCGACAGCGCCGCCATCCACGACTCGAACGGCGACTGCCCGTTGGTCGCGGCCCACGGCTTGTGCATCACGCCCGCGACCCAATGGATCGCGCAGGCGACGAGGTACAGCGGCATCTGCAGGAACACCGGCCCGAACGGGCAGCGATTGGGCATGTGGTGCCCCGGCCCCGCGAGCCCGAAGAACGGCACGTACTCGGGCAGGGGCGCGCGCATGTCGAGCGTGTGGAAGAAGACGAGCGCGCGCAGATACTGAAAGCCGAACCAGCCGTCGCCCGACGCCTTGCCCTGGAACACGCCGCGCGTGGCGACGTAGTAGACGACGAGCGCGAGCATCGCCACGCCGACCCAGCGATCGCCCGCGGTCAGCCAGGCGACGGCGCGGCGCAGGCGCGGTCTAGAATTCGACGCGGTCGCGTCCGCCGTTTTTGGCACGATAGAGAGCCGCGTCGGCAAGCTCGATGAGCCGCTTGCCCATCTGCTCCGACGGCACGTCGGCGGGGTTCTC
>DASXOU010000304.1:0-2287 GCA_036494045.1 Polyangia bacterium
GCGCCGCCAGCTCGACGCGCCTGCCGCGCTCGTCGCCGATCTCGTAGTCGTCGAGCGCGAGCTCGCCAGCGAGCGGCACCATCCAGCAGTCCTGCCCCGCGTGATCGTGGATCGGCGAGGCGCTCCCCGCCGCCCAGGTCAGCACGATGAGTTCGAACGCGTCGCAGCGATAGAGCAGGGTGCGCGCGTACCCGCGGCGGGGAAGCGGCAGCACGCCGAGGAGACGATGGATCGGCGTGCCCCAGCCGTCGAGCCGCGCCTCCACGGCGGCGGCGTGGCGCCGCAGATCGCCGAGCGCGCGCAAATCGTGCAGCAGCTCGGCGATGGGCGCGCGAGCGGGCGTGACGAGTGGCGCGACGTGGGCGTGCATCTCGATTGATCGCGACGCAAGAGACGGGCCATCGCTCGCGATTCGGCGATCAGCGCGTGAGACGCTCGACGCCGTCGTCCGTGCCGACGTACGCGAGCGTCGCCTCGTCGAGGAACAGCCCGTGCTCGACGACGCCGGGCAGCGCCTTGAGCGCCGCCGCCAGCGCCGCCAGATCGCCGACCGTCCCGAGCGCGCAGTCGGCGATGAGGTTGCCGTTGTCGGTGACGAATCCCGCGCGCACGATCGGCGGCAGCCCGAGCGCCTCGAGCCGCGCCAGCGTCCAACGCGCCGCGAACGGCAGGATCTCGACCGGCAGCCGCATGTGCTCGCCGAGCCGCGCCACCCGCTTGCCGCTGTCGGCGACGACGATCATCTGCCGCGAGGCGCGCGCCACCAGCTTCTCGCGCGTGTGCGCGCCGCCGCCGCCCTTGATGAGGCGCAGCTGCGGATCGACCTCGTCGGCGCCGTCGATCGTGAGATCGATGGCCGCGATCGCGTCGGGCGCGCGCACCTCGATGCCGAGCGATCGCGCCAGCGCCGCCGACTTTTCGCTCGTGGCCACGCCGACGATCTTGCGCCCGCCCAGCAGCCGAATCGCGCGCGACGCGGTGTCGCCCGAGCCGAGCCCGACGATCATCCCGTCGGCCACGTGCCCGACCGCCGCCGCCGCCGCCCGATCGCGCGCCGGCCCGTTCACGCCGATCCCTGCGCCGGCAGCGCCACGACGCGGTTCTTGCCGTGCTCCTTGCCCACGTAGAGCGCCTCGTCGGCGAAGCGCAAGCAATCGTCGACCGACGTTCCCGGCACCGAGGCCGCCACGCCGAACGTCATCGTGACCGTCAGCGGCTTGCCCGCATAGTCCAGCCCCGCGCGCTCGACGGCCGCGCGCAACTTCTCCGCGACCACCTGGGTCTCGGCGAGATCGGTCTCGGGCAAGAGGAACAGGAACTCCTCGCCGCCCCAGCGCGCCACCGCATCCTGCGCGCGCAACGCCGAGCGCAGCACCGACGCCACTTCGCGCAGCGCGTGATCGCCGCACTCGTGCCCCAGCGTGTCGTTGATCTGCTTGAACCCGTCGACGTCGCCGATGATGATGCCGAACGTCCGCCCGCCGCGCGCGAAGCGCACCCGCTCAGCCTCGAGGAGCTCGCGCATGCGCCGCCGATTGGGCAGCCGCGTGAGCGCGTCGGTCATTGCCAGCGCCGCCATTTTGCGTTCGACATCCATCGAGGCGAATCGGAAATAGATGCTGATCACCGCCAGCGCAAGGAATGGCACGACAATGTTCAAGTAGCCCACCCACATGAGCACGTCGCGCCGAATCCACGACGGCTCCAGGTCGAACGTGGTCGCGCGCAACGCGATGTAGATCGCCGCCACCAGCGCCGATCCGGCGATCACCGTGCGCGTCGCCAGCCGATCGTGAAACATGAGAAACGGAATCACGGGGATCAAGTAGTAATGAAACCCGCTGTGCCACCCGAGGATATGCACGGCCAGCACCGCATGCGCCGTGACCTCGACGAACAACAGCAGCGCCGCCAACCGCGGCCGCCCGCGCTCGTTGGCCACGCGCGCCGCCACCCACGCCGCGACGCTGAAGACGTTGAACAGCGCCATCACCGGGACGTGCAGCCACCAGAACAGCGCGATGAACCCGCTGTGCGCGACGATCCCCACGTACGTGACGTAGTGGATCACCGGAAACATCCGCGACTCTTGTGGCGCTGCCTTCGCCGACGCGTCGATGCCGCTCACGCGGAGATTTTACCACGCCCCGCTCAACAGGTCTGCCGCAGCAAAAACGTGCGCGGCGCCATCACCGCCACGCGCGAGCTGTACGGATCGACCGCGCGCAGCCCGATATGCCGCCGCGCGTTCTGCAAAAGATAATTGCGCGCGCGCCGCACCTCCATC
>DASXOU010000305.1:0-3089 GCA_036494045.1 Polyangia bacterium
CCACGCACCTACTCGTTCAGCTGGGTGATCCTCACGCCGATCTCGCCCTCGACGTCGACGAGCTCGCCGCGCGCGACCACGCGCCCTCCCACCGTGAGATCCACGGGCCCCGACAGCGGGCGCCCCGCGGGGATCACCGCGCCCGGGCGCAGCTCCAACAGCTCGCGGCCGCTCATGGTCACGCGGCCGAGCTCGCACACCACCTCCACCGGCAGCTCGCGCAACAGCTGATCGGCCGACGCGGCCTCGCCCTTCTGCGACGGATCGAACTCCATGCTCGATACTCCACGGTTGAGGCGGAAGTGCTCCTCGATGGTGAGCGCGTCGCCGTCGAGGCGCGCGCCGAAGCCGCCGCGCCCGAGGCGCAGCGTGACCGGCCCGCCGCGCGCATCGCGCACGCCGAACCGCTCGAACAAGATGACGTCGCCGGCGCCGAGGCCCGACAGATCCGAGCGCGCCACCGCGGTGCGCCCGACCTCCAGCCGCAAGGCGACCGTCGCGTCGGCGAGCCGGCGCGCGCGCGCTTCGATCGCCTCGAGCGCGCGCAACGGCGGCGCGCCCAGCCGCGCCACGTCGGGCACGAACAGCCGCGCCCAGCCGGCGCCGACGGGCGACGCCACGTGCGCCTGCGCGACCGCGAGCCAACCATCGCCGATCGGCGCGACGAACGCCGCCAACGCCGCCTCGCCGACGACGCCCGACACCTGCGCGACGTCGGCGCCGCACAGCGCGGCGACGAGAAATTCGACGGCGCCCTCCTCCGCCAGCGTCAGCGGCCGCGGCGCACCCAGCTCCGGCTCGTCGAGACCGAGCGCGGCGCGCGCCAGCTTGCCGGCCAGCGCCGCCTCGACGACGACGAGCGCCGCGCGCCCGCCCGGCAGCGACAAGCGCACCACCGCGCCGCGCGCCTGCGACAAGAGCTCGCGCGCCGGCAGCGCGTAGATCTCGCCGACCGCCAGCGCGATCTCGCCACCGACGGCGCGACAGGCCGCCGCCCACTCGGCGCCGGCTGCGAGCGGCAGCCGCAACATGAGCAGGCGCGCCGCGTCGACCTGCGCGCGCGCGACGCGCGGCAGCTCCGCCAGCGGAAATGGCCGCACGCGCTTCTTCGGCGCCGCGCTCACCCGATTCCCCAGCCGTGCGCGAGCGCGACCGCGCGCGCCGCGACCCACGGCAGCGCGCCCGAGTAGTGCAACGCCACCATCACGAACGCGCCGATCACGCCGGCGACGAGATCGTCGGCCATCACGCCGACGCCGCCGCCGATGGTCTCGTCGGCCTTGCCGATCGGCCCCGGCTTCCACACGTCGAGCAGCCGAAACAAGAAGAAGCCGGCGACGAGGTTCGGCCAGGTGCGCGGCACGAACATCAACGTCGCCAGATAGCCCGCCACTTCGTCGACGACGATGCGCTGATCGTCGGGCACGCCGGTCGCCTGTCCCCACGCTTCGGCGGCGAGCGTTCCCACCGCGAGCACGACGAAGAGCGCCAGGCCGTACCACCACGCGCCGACGTGCGCGAGGCCCCACGCCAGCGCGACCGCGGTCAGCGTGCCCGAGTGTCCGGGCGCGAACGGCACGAAGCCGGCGCCGCACGACGTCGCCACCAGCGCGACCCACAACGGTGGACGACCGCGCTTCGACGACGGCGGCGAATCGGGCGAAGCAGCGGCCACGCTCGCATCGTGCCATTTTTTTGCGTTCTTCGCGACGGACGCCTACAATATCCTACATGTCGGACACGATCCTGCCCAAGCTGCCGCGCCGCACCGCCTGGTCGTCCACCCGCCCGCGTTGGAGCGAGCGCCGCGACCTCGAGCGTGTGCCGCTCGAGATCTTCCTCGACGAGTACGTCGACGATCGCCCGCATCGCGCGATCACCACCAACCTGTCGGCGACCGGCCTCTACATGCATCGCGTGGCGACGCGCGCCTCGCGTCTGTTCCGTCGCGGCAGCCGCCACGTGCAGCTGGAGCTCACGCTGCCGGGCACGCGCGACAGCATCTGGGCGCGCGGCGAAATTCGCTACGACGAGCTCGGCATGGATCTCGTGCACGGCACCGGCGTCGAGCTCGTCGACATGGCGCGCGGCCACCAGCGGCTGATTTGCGATTACTTGTACGAGCAGAAGAAGACGCGGCTACACCAGATCCTCGAGCTCGTGCGGCAGAACCGCTACCACTAGAACATCGGCGCCTTCGTCCGCAGGATCCAGATGCGGCTGCGATCGGCGACATTGAAGATCCCGAAGTCGTTGTCGTCGGCGATGCCGATCGTCGTCTTGTTGATGATGGCGACGCCTTCGAGCTTGTCGGGCGTGACCGCGCCGCTCGGCGGCGATTGCAGGAACGCCGGCACGTCGTTCGAGTCGAAGACCACCGTCGTCGCCGCCGGCGTGATGCCGAGCGTCGTGTAGCCCGCGGGCGGGCCCACGGTCTCGGGATCGAGCGTCGACTCGCCGAGCTCGGGATGGCCGACGAGGTTGGTGGCGGCGCCAAAGTCGGCGACGACGAGTGTCAGGTGGCCAGGCATCCCGTCAGTAGGATTGGAGATGCGCTCGAGGAGCAGCAGCTTGTTGGCGGCGATGTACGTTGCCGAGTTGTAATAGACGTTCTTCTGCGCGGCGCCGCCGGCGGGGAACAGCGCGGCCGCCGTCTGGTGCAAGACGATGAAGTGGCCGCCGACGGTGGCGCTGGTCGGATCGTCGAAGTGGTCGATGCGGATGACGCGGTCGACGAGGCTGTTGCCGTAGTGCGAGGCGCCGTCGTCGCCCATCGGCGTCTGCAAGACCGCCCACGCGGTGTGGCCGTCGGGCGCGAGCGCGAGCCCTTCGAAGCCTTTATTGGCGCGGCGGTTGGTGAGCACCGACGGCAGGATGGCGGCGACGCTGTAATGCGCGGCCAGCGCCACCGTCGACGGCACGTAGCGCACTTTGATGTGGCCGGTGGCACCGTCGATGATGCCGACCGACGGCGAGTACTCGTCGGTGAACGCGAAGTCGCCGCTCGGCAGGCGACGCAGATCCTCGGTGTCGAGGCCGTCGGGGTCGTAGGGCAGCGCGCTGGCCGCGCTGTCGCTGGCAAACGGCGT